>NZ_JBARYR010000108.1:0-7546 GCF_049648075.1 Rubrivirga sp.
GTGCACCGACCGAGGGCAAGGCCGACGTGGCAGCCCGCGCCTACGTCCTGCTCGGCCAGGTCGAGGAGCACCTGGGCCGCTTCGAGGACGCCGCCGAGTCGTACCGGTTGGCGTTGCGGCAGAAGCCGGCCTACGAGCTCGCGTTCTCGGCCGAAGTCGGGCGGGCCATCGTGCTCGGCCTCGACACGGACCGGTCGGAGGACGCGCTCCGCATCGTCCGCGGGATGCGTGGCGACGACAAGCACTACCAGCGCCGCGCCGAGCTTGCGTTGGTAGAGGCCCGCATCCGAGCCCGAATCGGGCAGTCCGCCGCCGCGCTGTCGCTTTACCGAGACATCCTCTACAACGAGGAGCTAGGCGGCGGGACGGTGCGCGGCGAGACGCACTACCGACTGAGCGAGTTCTACCGGAACTCCCTCAACGACTACGTCCGAGCCTCGGCCCACCTCGACACGGCCGCGACGGCCCTCCGTGTGAACCCCGACGACCGCCCGCCCGCGCGGGGCGCCGTCCTCGATGTGGCCGACGAGGCGCGGACCTACAGCGGGCTCGCGACCTCGGCCCGTCGCATCGCCGAAGTGGACTCGCTCATGGCCCTCGGCGCGCTCTCCGACGAGGCCTTCCGCGCGCGGATCGACGAGATCGAGACGGAGCGCCGGCGGGTGTGGGTCGAGGACCAGCGACGCATCGAGTCCGAGCGCCGCGCCCAGGAGTTCAGCGGGGGAGGTGGCGGGTTCGACGCTCAACCCAACCGTCCAGCCACTCCGACGCCCGGCGGCGTCCCCGCTGCGAACGCCGGGTTCCTCTCGTTTCGCAGCCCGGCCTCGGTCCAGTCGGGGCTCATCACGTTCCAGCAGCGGTGGGGGGACCGGCCGCTGGTCCCGAACTGGCGCCGACGCGCCGCGGTCTCTGCCAGCGCCGTCGCGGCCGACCGCGGGACGGTGTCAAACACCATCGGCGGTGACATCGGTTTTTTGGGCGGACCCGAGCCGCTGGACCTGTTTGCGATTCCGAGGACGCCCGCCAAGCGGCAAGAGATGGTCGTCGAACTCGCCGGGCTCCGCTACGAGCTCGCGAACGCGTTCTTCCTCCAACTCGGGCAAGCCGATACGGCATCGGCGCTCTACCGGACCATTCTCGAGGAGACGCCGGACCTGGCGGTAGCCGTCCGTGCGCGGTACGCCCTGGCCGAGATCGAACGGGCGGCGGGCCGAGACGACGTCGCCCGGCCGCTCTACGAGTTCGTCCTCGAGGCCGACTCGCTCGAGCTCGGACGCGCGTCCCGGGAACGTCTGGGGCTGCTGCCCCTCGAGGACGAGGCGCCGAGTCTGGAAGACGCATCGGCCTCGATGTACGACGCCGCTCGGCAGCGGTGGCGAGACGGCGACCCGCTCGGCGGAGCGGCCGACATGATCCGTCTGGCCGATCTCGACCCGGAGCACCCGGTCGCGCCGCGCGCCTACTTCGCTGCGGCATCGGCTTTCATCGACTGGGCCGACGCCGACTCGCTCACGCTGCGGTCCGCCTTGCCTGACTCCCTGATCTCTGAGGTCCTGTTCGCGGCCGAAGACGCGGAGACGATGGACGTTCCGTCGGACTCGATACGGACTCCGGCTCTCGGCCTCGAGGACGGGCCAGTTCCCGTCGACGCGGCCGCCGATCCAGCGGAGGCAGAGCCCGACCTCGAGGACGACGCACTCGATGTGGACGAGGTGCCTTCTCGTCTCGAGGGCGCCGGAATGCCTGCCGCTCCCGTTCAGGTGGTGGGCCAAGAGCCAGAAACGGAAGGGGTCGAAGGCCCCCTCCCCAACGAAGACTCCGTCCCCGAGGAGCCTCAGGGCGACCCTGAATCCGACCCTGCCGACGTCGCACCCACTTCGGATGTCATCGAGCTAGAGCCAGTCGTTGCACCCGCTGATAGCCTGTTGACAGCCGTCGCCCTCGAGGGCGAGCCGTCGGACTCGTCGTTCGTGACGGTCGCCGACCACCTCCGGGAAGTCGCCGCGAGGTACCCGAGCAGCTTGGTTGCCGAGCGGGCCACCCTCCTCGCAACGGAGCTGACACCGCTCCCCATCGTGACCCTACCGGTCACGTCGGATTCGACGAGCGGTCTGGGCACGGAGGTCGCTGAGTCGGACTCTACGGGCTTCATCGATGCGACAGGAGTTGACTCGGCACCCCCGCCCGATAGTGTCCTCGAGGACGCGGAGGGCGGTTTGAGAGGGTCGGAGCCTCTCGACCCTGATCTCGGCGGGTTCACGTGGAAGGTGCGCACGCTCTCGATCCCCGACGAAGGGGCGTCGACGATCGGCGTGCTCCAGGAAGCTGGTTTCCGGTCGGCCGTCCTTCAAGAGCTCGAGACGCGTTCCTACATCATCGCAATCGGACAGTTCGAGATGGAGGGTCAGGCCAAGGCGGTCACGAACGATCTGCCCGCGTGGGCGCGCTTCCGAGGCGAGGTCGTCCGCATCGACGCCTACGCCGTGCCCGCCGACAACACCGACATCTAGAGGGCGCGTTCGGGTCCGGTCCGCAGGCGGAGGAACCTGCCTCCCAGGGTCGGGTACCGGCCCCCTTTGCACGTAATACGTCCACGCGGCACTGTCCGCGCACGTGCGCGCCGCCGCACGCTCTGTATATGGCCTCCAACCGCACGCCCCAAAACCCCCGCGACGGGCAGCCGAAGAAAGACGGCGGGAAGCGCCCCCGGCTCTCGCTCGGAACGTTCTACTTGTTCGTCCTCATCGCACTGCTCCTGCTGGCGGTCCAAACGTTCCTGACGGGGAGCGGGTCGGGCTCCAAAGTCGAGTACTCGACCTTCCTCGAGCAACTCGAGTCCGGCGACATCGAGAGCTTTGAGGTCAACGACCGCGTCGAGATCCGCGGCGCCTACACCGAAGAGGCCGTCGAGGCCGGTCGCGTCGAGGTCCCGACGCCCGAGCCGTCCTTCGGCCGCCAGCCCGAAGCCGACGCCGGTCGTCGGTTCACGACGACCAAGCCCGACGACCACGACCTGACCGACTTCGTCACGGCCATCAACGCCGAGCGGACCGCCGCCGACCAAGACGCCATCGAGTTCGAGGCCGACTACACGTCGTCGGTGTGGAGCGGCATCTTGTCGTGGGTGGTCTTGTTCGGTCTGTTGGCCGTGTTCTGGATCTTCATCCTTCGCCGCATGGGCGGGCCGGGCCAGCAGGTCCTGAACATCGGCAAGAACAAGGCGACGCTCTTTGACCAAACGGAGGGCGCGCCGATCACGTTTGCGGACGTCGCCGGCCTGGACGAGGCCAAGGAGGAGGTCGAGGAGGTGGTCCAGTTCCTCAAAGATCCGCAGCGGTTTACCAAGCTGGGCGGCAAGCTCCCCAAGGGCGTCCTTCTAGTCGGTCCTCCCGGAACCGGCAAGACGCTGTTGGCCAAGGCGGTCGCGGGCGAAGCCCAGGTCCCGTTCTTCTCCCTCTCGGGCTCCGACTTCGTCGAGATGTTCGTCGGCGTGGGAGCGGCTCGTGTGCGCGACCTGTTCAAGCAGGCCAAGGAGAAGGCGCCCTGCATCATCTTTATCGACGAGATCGATGCCGTCGGGCGCTCTCGAGGACGCGGCTCCGTCATGGGCGGCAACGACGAGCGCGAGAACACGCTCAACCAGTTGTTGGTCGAGATGGACGGGTTCAACACCGACAAGGGCGTCATCCTGATGGCGGCGACGAACCGGCCCGATACCCTCGACTCCGCGTTGCTGCGCCCCGGCCGCTTCGATCGTCAGATCCTGATCGACCGGCCAGACCGTCGCGAGCGCGCGGCCATCTTCAAGGTCCACACCGAGAACCTGACGCTGTCGCCCGACCTCGATACGGAGCTTCTAGCCGGCCAGACGCCTGGCTTCGCCGGTGCCGAGATCGCCAACGTGTGCAACGAGGCCGCGCTGCTCGCTGCTCGCGACGGCAAGGACTCGATCGAGATGATCGACTTCGAGCGGGCCATCGACCGTGTGATCGGTGGGCTCGAGAAGAAGAACAAGCTCATCAGCCCTGACGAGAAAAAGATCGTCGCCTACCACGAGGCGGGTCATGCCGTCGCCGGCTGGTTCAGGGAGTACACCGACCCCGTCGTCAAGGTGTCGATCGTGCCCCGAGGCATGGCCGCGCTCGGCTACGCGCAGTCGCTGCCGCAAGAGCGCTACCTCTACACCAAGGAAGCCCTCGTCGACCGGATGGTCATGACGATGGGCGGGCGGGTCGCCGAGGAGATCATCTTCGGCCAGATCACGACCGGCGCTCAGAACGACCTGGAGAAGATTACCAAGATGGCCTACGCCATGGTGGTCGACTACGGCATGAGCGAGGAGATCGGGTACGTGTCGTTCAACCTGTCGGGCCAGAAGGACCAGCCGGTGTTCGACAAGCCGTTCTCCGACGACCTGGCACGGCGAATCGACATCGAGGTCAAGCGCATCATCGACGACGTCCGTGTGCAGACGCGGGCCGTCCTCGAGGAGCGCGGCGACAAGCTTGAGGATTTAGCCCAGGCACTCTTGGAGAAGGAGGTGCTGAACGAGAACGATCTCAAGGAGGTGCTCGGGCCGCGACCGTACAAGCGCAACACCTACGACGCTGGCGTGACGGCCGAAGGCGAGCCGGTCACGCCACCCCACGGCGGCCTCGAGGGCGACGGTCTGGCGTCGGACCCGCCCCCCGCACCGACGGGCGACAACGCCCTCGACGGGCCGTCCTCGACAGGTTCGTAGAGTCGTCCTCGAGGTCGAACGAGACGGTCACATGATCGGCCTCGAGGACGATAGCCAGCTACCGGAGCCAGAAAGGGAGGAGACACAGATGCGGTCTATCGATTTAGACCGGTGCCCAATCTGCACTCAAGCTTCGCGTCCTCGAGGTCGGAATCGGGGTCGGGCGGGGAAGTGTGAAGGTCTCGGCATGGGAAAACGGAAGGCGTCCGGGTAGCTTGGATCTCTGACCTGGCGCACCGGCTAGACCGCGGTGCGCCTTTTTTCTCGACTCGCTCGACCGACTGTGCCGACAATCAACCAGCTCGTCCGCAAGGGACGCACGCCGAAGCGCAAGACCTCCGGGGCCGCCGCGCTCCAGGGCAACCCGCAGCGCCGCGGCGTCTGCACGCGCGTGTACACGACGACCCCGAAGAAGCCGAACTCGGCGCTCCGCAAGGTGGCCAAGGTCCGTTTGACCAACGGCATCGAGGTCATCGCCTACATCCCGGGCGAGGGCCACAACCTCCAGGAGCACTCCATCGTGCTCGTCCGCGGCGGTGGCGCCAAGGACCTCCCGGGCGTCAAGTACCACATCGTTCGTGGCGCGCTCGACACGGCCGGCGTCGCCGACCGTCGCCAGAGCCGCTCGAAGTACGGCGCCAAGAAGCCCAAGAACTAGTCTCGCCCTTGAGGTACCGGCGCGAGACACAATCTCGTGGGCCGACCTCGAGGACGTCCTAGACATCCAGACTCCGAATCCATGCGCAGGAAGCAAGCCGAAAAGCGGATCCCGATCCCCGATCCGATCTACGGAGACATCACCGTCGCCAAGTTCATCGCCGCCGTCATGCGTGACGGCAAAAAGTCCGTGGCCCAGGGCCTCGTGTACGGCGCCTTCGACCTGATCGAAGAGCGCACGCAGGAGCCCGGCGTCGAGGTCTTCCGCCAGGCGCTCACGAACGCGGCCCCGCTCGTCGAGGTCCGCAGCCGCCGCGTCGGTGGCGCGACGTACCAGGTGCCCATCGAGGTCCGCCCGGAGCGTCGCACGTCGCTCGCGTTCCGGTGGCTCTTGCAGTTCGCCAAGTCCCGCGGCGACAAGTCGATGGCCAACCGGCTCGCGGCCGAGCTGATCGCCGCCTCGCGCGGTGAAGGCGGTGCCGTCAAGAAGAAGGATGACACACACCGTATGGCCGAGGCCAACAAGGCGTTCGCTCACTTCGCGCGCTTCTAACGAGACCGGAATACAGGGCCACGTACTGGCCCGTTCCGATCAGGACACACCATTCGTCCCCCAGACATGTCCGAAGAACTCCAAGGCAAAACCTTCTCGCTCACCAAGACCCGCAACATCGGGATCTCGGCCCACATCGACGCCGGCAAGACGACGACGACGGAGCGCATCCTGTACTACACCGGCAAGACGCACCGGATCGGCGAGGTCCACGAGGGCGGCGCCACGATGGACTGGATGGAGCAAGAGAAGGAGCGTGGCATCACGATCACCTCGGCGGCGACGACCGCGGAGTGGAACGGCCACCGGATCAACATCATCGACACGCCCGGTCACGTCGACTTTACCGTCGAGGTCGAGCGCTCGCTGCGCGTCCTCGATGGCGCCGTTGCGCTGTTCTGCTCGGTCGGCGGCGTCGAGCCCCAGTCCGAGACGGTCTGGCGGCAGATGGACAAGTACAACGTCCCCCGTATCGCGTTCGTCAACAAGATGGACCGGACGGGCGCCAACTTCGAGAACGCCGTCGCGATGATGAAGGACCGGTTGGGCGCCAACGCCGTGCCGATCCAGATCCCGATCGGCGACGGTGAGATGTTCCGCGGCCACGTGGACTTGATCACGATGAAGGCGTTCATCTTCGACGACGCCACCCAGGGCTCCACCTGGGACGAAGTCGACGTCCCGGCCGATCTCGCGCCGGCCGCCAAGAAGGCGCGCATCGTCCTCCTCGAGGCCGTCGCCGAGCACAACGACGAGCTGTTGATGATGTACCTCGAGGGCGAGACGTTGCCCGTCGAGGACGTCAAGGCGACCGTCCGCAAGGCCGTCATCTCGATGGACATCACGCCGGTCTTCTGTGGCTCGGCGTTCAAGAACAAGGGCGTCCAGCAGCTGCTCGACGGCATCGTGGACTACCTCCCCTCGCCGCACGACGTGCCGCCGATGGAGGGCCACAAGCCTCGCACCGAGGACATCGTCACGCGCGATGCCGACCCGGACGGCCCGTTTGCGGCTATCGCGTTCAAGATTGCCACCGACCCCTACGTCGGTCGCCTGACGTTCGCTCGTGTCTACTCCGGCACGCTGTCCAAGGGCGACGCGCTCTTGAACGCCAACACGGAGAAGAAGGAGCGCGCCGGCCGCCTGCTGTTCATGCACGCCAACACGCGCGAGGACGTCGACCAGGTCAAGGCCGGCGACATCTGCGCGATCGTGGGCTTGAAGGACACGAAGACGGGCGACACGCTCTCGGACCCGGACAACCCAGTCGTTCTCGAGTCGATGGACTTCCCGGAGCCCGTCATCAAGATTGCCATCGAGCCCAAGACGAAGGCCGACATCGACAAGCTCGGTGTGGGTCTCCAGAAGCTGGCCGAGGAGGACCCGACCTTCAAGGTGTCGTCCGACGACGAGACGGGTCAGACCCTGATCGCCGGCATGGGCGAGCTGCACCTGGAGATCATCGTGGACCGCTTGAAGCGCGAGTTCAAGGTCGAGGCCAATGTCGGTGAGCCCCAGGTCTCGTACCGCGAGGCGATCCGCAAGACGGTCGACCACACGTACACGCACAAGAAGCAGTCCGGTGGCCGCGGCCA
>NZ_JBARYR010000109.1:0-4791 GCF_049648075.1 Rubrivirga sp.
ACCCCGCGCTCGCCACCATCGAGCCGGGCCAGGGCTACCGCGTCCACCTCGATGCCGCGGCCACACTTCGCTATGGGACGCCACCGACCGGCCGTCAGACGTACCGCGTCGCCACCATCGAGGACGCGATGGCACTTCCCTCGCTCGCCCCTGGCGATTCGATCGTAGTCACCGACCCGGTTCGAGGTGGACGGTTCGCAGCGACGGAGTCCGCCTGTGTACCGGATGGCGGAACGTGCTTCATCCCGCTTTCCGCTTCAGAGGCGACTACGGCGTCGCTCCGGAGTACGAGCGCGACCCAAACGCTGTTCGACGGCGAGGGAGTAGGGGCCGTCGACGCAGAGACCTTCCGTCTGTCGTACGGTCCCACAGGATCCGACACGTTCGCAGCTGTACGTCTTCACGGGCACGGGGGCGGAGGCACCGAGTTCGACCCGTTTACGCGCTCCATCTCGGTCGGTAACTCTCTGCGGTCTAACACGCCCGGCCCCTACCGTGCGCTCTACCGCTATGCAACATCGCGCCTCCGATTCGAACGCGATGTTGAGCCGATCGTCCTGTTTGGGCGAGAGACCCGGGAGTACGTCCGACCGGGGTGGTGGGGTGCGATTCCCTATCCCGACGGCTGGCAACCGGACCCCTCGACCCCGGCTCCAAACGAAGACCCGACGCTCGACCCGGCCATCGCCGCCCTCGATGCGACCGCCGAGATTGCGACGGCGCTGAATGTGGCGTCGTCGCTCGCGCAGGCGACCGGCCGCGAGTGGCCCGTCGTCCTCGACGCGATGTACGGCTACGCCGGCGTGATCGAGACCCAGCAGGACGCGCCGCTCAAGGGGGAGCAGGACGGCGTCCGCGACGGGCAAGGGCTCCGCGTGATCAAGGGCGCCCCGTGGCGGTTTTGGTCGACCCGGTCGCAGGCGGCGGCCGACTACGCGCAAGCCAAGCGAGTTTCGGACTACCTCATTCCCCAGGGAGAGCCGTGGGTGCTACTCCAGCACGGGCGTGACGCCATGCTCGCGCGAGTCGCCGACCTCGAGGTCGACGGCAACCTGGCGGAGAACGACTACGTGTTCGAGATCGGGTACCGTGTCGCGAGCGGCGCTCCCGGGAATCGTCTCTGGTGGAATGCGGTCGACGAGCTTTTACAGAACACCCCGCATTGGAATGGTTTCTCAGTTCATCGGTCGTCCCCTTGGTACAGCCCACAAAACGCCAATATCCGCCTGGAGAATGTGCACATCCATGACGTTGGAGGGAATGGCATTCTCGGCAACGACTGGGTTCACTTTGGAGGTAGCCGGGACGTGCGAGTAGGGAACGTCGCTAGAAACCACTCTCTGTACGGCGTCACCACAGCGCCTGGTACCTGGGTCGACGGCGTCGAGGTGTACGGATTTTACTGGAAAGGAGGGATTGATCCGAGTCAGGGGCGCTACCGTAATGTCTCATACGATATCGCTGGGCCATCTCCCTACACCGGCGACCCTCTCGAGGAGTTCGCGGGACCCAGGAACGATAACCCCAACCCTTCGCTTTTCCGGACCGAAGACGCAGGAGTTCGGCACTACTGGGGCGAGGACGTGGTCTTCGAAGGCGTCGAGATGCTCGTTAGAGCCGACGCCGTCCCGCGTCTGGGGTACCTCGGGTACACCTCTGGCCCGGTAACCTACCGGGATATAGCCATTCGACTGCACCCAACGCAACCTGGGGCGGAAGACGACCGGGACGTCTTTCTCACCTACAGCGGTCACGCCGACCAAAGCGATCAGAGTTCATTTCGCCTCGAAGATGTCCAGATCCATTCTGGCGTCGAGGTCTCTAGACTTGCCTCCCTCCGTGCTCAGATCAACGTCATCGACAACGTCGTCGCCGAGAACGGCGGCCGGGCGGGCCAGATCATCGTCCGGCCGGGTGCCACGCCTCAGAAGCTTCTCGCGCTCGTGCGCAACGTGTCCCGATTCGAGGACCTCCACGTGTTCCCTACGGGGGGCGACCGGTACAAGAACATAGGGTTCGACATTCTCGTAGAGGGGTCTCCGGGCGCACCCACGATTGTAGACGGGTCCGACGTCCATGGCAGCCCGCTCACGACGAACGGCCTCGACGCGACGGACCCGGTCGTTCAAGCAAACGGCCGGGTGGCGTGGCGCGACGTGGTGTTCGGGGGCTTCCGGGACAACTCGACGGTCGCGATCCAATCGTTCGAGCGCGTGTCGTTCGGCGAGCGGACGAGCGAGGACGCCGGCTCACTGTCCGGCACCGCCCTCGCCTCGGGCTCCGTCGACGTCCCGACGTCCCTCTTCCTCGCCCCCCAATCCCCGGACTACGTCATGGTGTCTGGACCCGACGCTTCCAGGTTCAGGGGGTGGACGCTAGCGCCGTCCTCGACCCCGACCGCCCCGGTCCTTCGCCTTTCGTTCTCGGGCTCGGGTCCCGTTAGCGTGGACTGGTCCGCTGCGATCCGGCCAATTCCTGCGGACCTTACGGGGACGGAATAGAACGCTGACGACCTCGAACGACGTTGCAAGTTGTTCTAAGGCGGAGTCTCCTGCCGTCGCAGACGAAGCTCCCGTTCCTTTGCCACGATCATAGCCTCGTATGTCGCCAAAAGTCGGCAGTAGGCGAAACCAGGACCGCCGTCGAGAAATCCTCGCCGAACCACGTACATGTACATAAACCGGAGCGTAGGACGCAACGGCATACGGGCCGAGAGTGATTTGAGGGCGCGTCGCCGTACGACGGGGTCTGCATGAACGAGGCCTCTCAACTCGACATCCTCCGCGCCCCGCCGAATCGACTCTGCCGCTTCGTCAGAAGAGTACGTGTTGTGCTTGGCGAACCAAGCTCCCAGCCCCTTCGAGAATGAGTAGTGGTCGAGGGCGTGCTGCAGCGTCCCGACATCAATGGCGGGTAGATCCTCGCGTTGCCCGTGGCCAACCTGGACAAACCGGAGACGGTCGCGCCTCCCAAAGCGGACCTGGTACGCAGGGAACATTCCAGCGTGCTTGAGCCACCGTCCCTGGAACATCATCTTGGATGCCACTCGGTACGCCGGCTTCGCGTTGGCATCTCGTGACACGTCGACGAGCTCGTCACGGAGAGCTGGCGGCACCACTTCGTCGGCGTCGAGATGCAGGACCCACTCATGGCGGATCCCACCGTGGTCGATTCCGAAATTGCGCTGTCCCGCGAACGTGTCGAACGCGCGCTGAACGACGCAGGCTCCAGACGCCTTTGCGATCTCGACGGTTCGGTCGGTGCTAAACGAGTCCACCACGACGACATCGTCCGCCCACGATACGGAGGCGAGGCAGCGAGGAAGGTTCTCTTCCTCGTTGTACGTCAAGACCAATACGGAGATAGGTGCTCGCTCACTAGGGGAGGCTGCTGCAGTCACGGGCTCGAAAGTTTGCGTTGGCCAACATCTTGTGCGGGGTTGCCCGAGACGATCTGCCAAGGTTCCACGTCGCGCATAGCGACGGCAGCGGCCCCGACGATCGCCCCCTCCCCGACGGTTACACCTGGTCCCACGAACGCGTCGGCGCATATCCAAGCCTGTGGGCCAACTGTCACCGGCGGCTTCAAAAGGGGGAGGTCTGGCTGGCGATAGTCGTGCGTGCCAGCGCACAGATGAGCCCGGTGAGAAACAGTCGCCCGGTCGCCGATCGTGACCGGACCCAGATTGTAGATCAAAACGTCCTCGCCGACCGCGGCCCAGTCGCCCAATGTCAGGTTCCACGGCATGGTGACACGCGTCGAGTTGTGGACGTGGGCGTCGCGCCCGATCGTCGCCCCGAACAGCCGGAGCACCCCACGGCGCCAGCCGAAAAAAGGGCGCGGGCTCCAGCGGAGCAGGTACTGACCGGGCAGCCACAGGATGCGCATCGCCATCTCGCGGCGCGTGTACTTCCGGGCCGATCGGTTGCCACGGACGTCGAGTCCATCGGGCGCAGTGGGGGTTTCCATCAGTCGGTGTGGACGGTCGAGGGACGCGGCGCGTGCCCTAGGGTCCAGGCATAGACGTCGGCCATCTGGGCAGAGATCTGGGGCCAGCCGTAGCGCGCTGAGACGAGGGCACGGCCCCTGGTGCCCATCCCTGCGCGAGCGGCGTCCTCGAGGGCGACCGCGTCCTCGAGGGCGTCTCGGAGCGGCCGCGCGTCGGGGGCCACCCACCAGCCGCAGCCATGATCGCGGAGGTCGGACCAGGGCGTTCCGGTCGTCGTCACGACGGGGACACCGCTCGCCAGGGCTTCGGCGACGACGACGCCGAAGTTCTCGCTGTAGGTCGGCAAAACGAACAGGTCGGCTGACCGGTACAGGTTCCATTTTTCGCTGTCAGGCACCGATCCCCGGAACCGGACCTCGGTCAGCCCGAGCCGCGCGGCCTGGGCCTCGAGGTCGGCGCGGTGCCCGTCCTCGTCGGGGCCGGCGATGAGCAGCTCCCACCCGGCGGGCCGGACCTGGGACCAGACCTCGAGAAACTGCGGGAGCCCTTTCTTGGGGTGGACGCGTGAGAGAAACAACGCCCGTCTCGGCGTGCCCGGTGATCGGTCGTGCGGCGCCACCTGGGCGGGCACGTCGACTCCGTTCGGGATGACGGCAATCGGAGCGCGGAGGCCGACCGAGCGCAGGCTCTCGGCCTCGGACTCGGCCGTCGCGTGCAGGACAGCGGCCGAGGCGAGGTCGCGGCGCTGGTACAGGCGCCACGCGACCGCCTTCTTCAACCGGCGGTGTCGACGCGCCCACGGCTCCAGCATCCCTCGCGTCGTGACCACACGGGGCACCCCG
>NZ_JBARYR010000110.1:0-28001 GCF_049648075.1 Rubrivirga sp.
TCCCTTGGCCGCGCCCAAGGCGGCGAACAGGCCCAGGCCGAGCGCGTCGGCGACCATCACGCGGTTCCACCTCGCCGCGACGGCGGGTGCTCCGATGACGACCGCGGCGGCTCCGGCCAGGCAGACCAAGATGTACGCCTCGTCCTCGAGGGAGGCCGGCGGCGCGACGCCGAGCAAGAGGTCTCGCACGATGCCCCCTCCGACTCCGGTCAGCGAGGCCAGGATGGCGACGCCGAGCCAGTCCAGCCGAAGCCGGACGGCTTTGAACGCGCCCGAGAGCGCGAACACGAACGTCCCTGCAAGGTCGAGCGCGTACAGCACAGCGGCGCCGGTCCGCCCTCGAGGTCGACTCGAGGACGCGTGGGGCTAGGCCTCGAGGGCGGCGAGACCAGGCAGCGTTTTGCCCTCCATGAACTCGAGCATCGCGCCGCCGCCGGTCGAGACGTGTGTGACCGCGTCCGCGAGGCCGGCTTGGTTGATCGCCGCGACAGAGTCTCCGCCACCGACGACCGTCAAGGCGTCGTGCTCCCGCGTGGCCGCGGCGAGGGCGTCCGCGACGGCCAGCGTGCCGCCGGCAAACGGCTCGAGCTCGAACACGCCCATCGGCCCGTTCCAGATCACCGTGTGGGCGCCCTCGATCAAGCCCGCGTACTGCTGACGCGTGGTCGGCCCGATGTCGAGACCCATCATTCCGTCCGGGATCTCGCCGGAGACGACCTGGGTGCTGGCGTCCGCCGCGAACCGGTCGGCGACGACGTGGTCGTCGGGGAGCTTGATCGTGTCCTTGAACTGCTCGAGCAGGCGGAAGGCCTCGTCCGTGCGGTCGTCCTCGACGAGCGACGTGCCGGTCGAATGGCCCAAGCCGGCCAGGAACGTGTAGGCCATCGCCCCGCCAATGAGCAGCGAGTCGACCTTGGGAGCGAGCGCCTGGATCACGCCGATCTTGTCGGACACCTTGGCGCCGCCCAGGACGGCGACGAACGGACGGGCCGGGTCCTCGAGGGCGCGCGTCAGAAAGTCGACCTCGCGGTGCAAGAGCAGCCCTGCCGCCGTTTGGGAGGCGTGGGCCGCGACGCCCGCCGTCGAGGCGTGGGCACGGTGGACCGAGCCGAACGCGTCGGACACGTAGACGTCGGCGAGAGCCGCCAACTCACGGGCGAGGCCGTCGTCGTTGATCGTCTCGCCGGCCAGGAAGCGCGTGTTCTCGAGCAGCACGACGGCCCCGTCCGGTGCGCCATCGACGCACGCCTGAGCCTCGGCTCCGACCGTCGACGTGCAGAACACGACCTCGGCCTCAAGGAGGCCGTCCAGGTACTCGGCCACCGGCCGGAGGGAGAGCGCGGGGTCTGGTGTGCCCTTAGGGCGTCCCAGGTGCGACATCAGCACCGGCGTCGCACCGGCCTCGAGGAGGGCCTGGATGGTCGGGAGCGCCGCCCGAATGCGCGTGTCGTCCGAGACCGAGCCGTCGTCGGCGAGCGGGACGTTGAAGTCGACGCGCACCAACACGCGGCGGCCGGCGACCTCGAGGTCGGAAAGGGTGAGCATGGGTGTTGGGGATTGGGTGTTAGGGATTGGGGACGGTTCTGGCAGACCGCGGCCGCTGCGACCTCGAGGACGGCTTCGATGGACGGAACTAGGGAGGAGATGCGGAGCCGCTCGCGAGCGACCCCAACCCCCAACCCCTAGCCCCCAAAACCCACTCTACGCCATCAGGCGCTTGACCAGGTCCACGGTGCGGCTCGCGTAGCCCCACTCGTTGTCGTACCAGCTCACGACCTTGACGAGCGTGCCGTCGGTCATCGTCGAGGGCGCGTCCAAGATCGACGAGTGCGGGTTGCCGACGATGTCGACCGAGACGAGGGGCGCCGTCGAGAACTCCAGGATGCCCTTCATCGGACCCTCGGCGGCCGTCTTCATGGCGCCGTTCACGTCCTCGATGGAGACCTCCTTGCCGACGATGGCCGTGAGATCGACGAGCGAGCCGTCCGGAGTGGGAACGCGGACGGCGAACCCGTCGAGCTTGCCCTTGAGGTGCGGGAGCACGAGGCCGACGGCCTTGGCAGCGCCGGTCGTGGTCGGGATCATCGACAACGCGGCAGCGCGGGCGCGGCGCAAGTCCTTGTGAGGAGCGTCCTGGATCCGCTGGTCCGACGTGTACGCGTGGATCGTCGTCATGAAGCCCTTTTCGATGCCGAACGCGTCGTCCAGGACCTTGACGAGCGGGGCCAGGCAGTTGGTCGTGCAGCTCGCGTTCGAGACGATCTTCTCGTCCCCGGTCAGCGTGTCGTCGTTGACACCGAGCACGATCGTCGCGTCGACCTCGCCCGAGGCCGGGGCCGAGATCACGACCTTCTTGGCGCCAGCGGTGAGGTGCTTCGACGCGCCCTCGCGGGTGCGGAACACGCCGGTCGACTCGACCACGACGTCGCACTCGAGGTCGCCCCAAGGGAGGTTCTCCGGGTCGCGCTCGGAGAAGACCTTGAACCGGTCGCCGCCGATGACCAACTCGTCGCCCTCGGCCTTGACCTCACCGGGGTAGATGCCGTGGACCGAGTCGTACTTGAAGAGGTGCGCGAGCGTCTCCGCGTCGGTCAAGTCGTTGACGCCGACGATGTCGAAGTCGAAGTCGCCCGTGCCGCGCTCGAGGATGGAGCGGAACACGAGACGTCCGATCCGGCCGAAGCCGTTGATGCCGATCTTGATGGCCATGAGGGTTGGGGAGAGGGAGAGAGGGACTCGAGACGTCAGGTTAGAGGTCTGCCCACAGGTGGAATGTGCGGTTCGATGAAATCAGACCCAAGAGGAGGCCGTGGTAGCGCTCCCGGGCCATATCGCCAGGCTCTTCATAGCCGCCTCGGCGTGGTACTCCTACCTTCGTCGATTCCTGTGAGGCTCCCCCGATCACGCGTTCCGACGTTTCCTGATGGCCCAGATCAACCCTCCCAAGTCGCTCACGCCCGCCCAGTCCTCGGACTTTGGGGACGACGCCGCGCTCCGAGTCTCGCGGAGCCAGGAGTTTTTCGAGGACAACCGCAACGTGATCATCGGCGTCATCGCGGCGCTGGTCCTGCTCGCCGTCGCCATCGTGGCGTGGCGGACCTGGCAGGCGAACCGGTCGACGGAGGCGCAGGAGCTCTTGGGCGCGATCCTCACCGAGTACGAAGCCGGTAACTACCAGGCCGCCCTCGACGGGACGGACACCGCTCCTGGCTTGCTCGAGATCGCCGACGAGTACGGCTCGACCTCAACGGGCGAGCAGGCGACCTTCTTCGCCGCCGACGCCCTCTACCAACTCGGTGAGACCGACCGAGCGCTCGAGATGTTCGAGGACTACGGTGGGTCAGGCTTGATCGGCGCGAGCGCGTTGGCGGGCCAAGCGGCCATCGCCGAGCAGAACGGCGACGCCGCGACCGCGGCCGGCTTGTACGAACGTGCCGCCACCGCCTTCGAGTCGCCGGCCTCGACGCCGGGATACCTCCTCGACGCGGCTCGTGCGTTCATCGCAGCCGGCGAGGCCGACGAGGCGAGCGCGGCCCTGACCTCGATCGTGGACGACTGGGCCGGAACGCCGGAGGCCAGCACCGCCGCCGTCGAGCTTGGAGCCGCACGCGCCGCTGCGACGGCAACCGGCGAAGCGACCGGAGACGTGACTCCAGCCCCGGTCGTCGCGGATACGACCGCGACGGAGTCGACCGATAACACGCTGACGGTGGACGACCTGCAGTAGCGGAGCGCCCTCGAGGACGAGGACGACCAACGGTTGGCACGCCGTCGGCTGAGAGGATCCACTTGGGTCTCAACGTGCACTAGGAATCCCCCGGCAGCACTGGTCGCGTCGAGACCCCATTCGTCGGGCTTCGACTCGGGCCTTCCGTCCTCGAGGGCGAAGGACTGGTTGCAGATGGAGGGCGACCTCCTCCGTCCTCGAGGCCGCACCGCGCGCTGTTAGCTTCGGGGACCTCTCGCTGACAGCCCCCATGCCCACCGTTCTGATCGCCGACGACGAGCCCGCCATCCGGCGCGTGCTCCGGGAAATCCTCGAGTTCGAAGGCTACACCGTCCTCGAGGCCGTCGACGGGGACGAGGCGTTCGACAAAGGGCGCTCGGGCGTCGACCTGGTGTTGCTCGACATCAAGATGCCCAAGCGCGACGGCATGGAGGTGCTCAAGGCGCTCCACGACATCGAGGCCGGCGTGCCCGTCGTGATGATCTCGGGGCACGGGACCGTCGAGACGGCCGTCGAGGCGACGCAACTCGGGGCCGTCGACTTCCTGGAGAAGCCGCCGGACATGAACCGGCTGCTCGTCACCGTGCGGGGTGCGCTGGACCGAGGGCAACTCAAGGCCGAGAACACGCGGCTCCGTCAGGTCGTCAAGGACACGAGCACGTCGGACCTGACGCCGATCGTTGGGGACAGCCCAGCCATCGGGCGCATCAAGCAAACCGTCGAGCGCGTCGCGCCGTCGGAGGCCCGGGTCCTGATCACGGGCGAGGCGGGGACGGGGAAGGAGCTCGTCGCCCGGCACCTGCACGCCCAGTCCTCGAGGGCGGACGGGCCGCTCGTCGAGGTCAACTGTGCCGCGATCCCGTCGGAGCTGATCGAGAGCGAGCTGTTTGGGCACGAGAAAGGAGCGTTCACGGGCGCCACCAAGCAGCGGATCGGCAAGTTCGAGCAGGCGGACGGGGGGACACTGTTTCTGGACGAGATCGGCGACATGTCACTCGACGCTCAGGCCAAGGTGTTGCGCGCGCTGCAAGAAAGCCGGATCACACGCGTCGGCGGCGACCGCGCGATCTCGGTCGACGTCCGCGTCGTGGCAGCCACCAACCGCGACTTGCTCGCCCAGGTCGACGCCAAGCTGTTCCGCGAAGACCTCTACCACCGGCTCTCCGTCATCCTGATCCACGTTCCACCACTTCGCGAGCGGCGTGGGGACATCCCCGATATCGCGGGCTACGTTCTTGGACAGGTGATGCGCCGCAACGGGATGTCCGACAAGCGGTTCGCCGACGCGGCACTCGAGCGGCTTCGCGACTACGACTGGCGCGGCAACGTCCGTGAGCTTCGTAACGTCGTCGAGCGGCTGCTGATCCTGTCGGACGGGGATGAGATCACGACGGCCGACGTCGAGCGATTCGTCATGCCGGGGCGCGGGGGCGGAGCCGCGGGCCTGATCGACCGCTACGACATGCTGTTCGAGTTCCGGGACCAGGCGGAGAAGCTGTTTATCGAGCGCAAGCTGGACGAGAACGACTGGAACGTCTCCGCCACGGCTGAGAAGATCGGGATCCAGCGCTCGCACCTCTACAACAAGCTCAAGGACTTGGCCATCGAGAGGCCAGAGTGATGGGCGAGCGGGAAGAGGCAGTCGGCAAGGGGTCCCCGCCCGACCTCGAGGTCGGGCCTCGTGGCGAAACGGCCCCGTCCGTCCTCGAGGGCGAGACGCTGGATGCGGACTCAACCGCCGCTTCCACCACGGCCGTTCCCTCGGATCGCCCTGCGATCCTCTCGGCTCGCGCGCTCCGCAAGAGCTATCCCACCGCCGCCGGGACGCTCACCGTCTTGGACGGCCTCGAGGCCGACATCTACCCCGGTGAACTGGTCGCTGTCGTGGGCGAGAGCGGGACGGGAAAATCGACGCTGCTCCACCTGTTGGGAGCGCTGGACCGTCCGACCTCCGGCACGGTCTCGTACCGGGGCGAGAACGTGTTCGAGAAGGGCGACGAGGCGCTCGCCGCGTTCCGAAACCGCGCGATCGGGTTCGTCTTCCAGTTCCACCACTTGCTCCCCGAGTTCTCGGCCGTCGAAAACGTCGCGATGCCCGCGCTCATCGCCGGAGGCACCTTCGAGACCGCGACGCCGCGCGCCCAGCAGCTCTTGACGCAGCTCGGTCTTGGGGACCGGCTCGATCACCGGCCGAGCCAACTCTCAGGCGGCGAGCAGCAGCGCGTGGCGGTAGCCCGGGCCTTGATGAACGAGCCCGGTCTCGTGCTCATGGACGAGCCGACGGGCAACCTCGACGTCAAGACTGCCGAGCGCCTGCACGACGAGATCCTGCGGCTTAGCCGCGACGCCGACCAGGCCTTCGTCGTGGTCACGCACAACCCGACCTTGGCCGATCTCGCCGACCGCGTGCTCCGCCTCGAGGGCGGGCGACTCGTCGACGGAGCGGAGCCCGCGTCCGCCCTCGAGGACGACGTACGAACGGTTCTACCTGCTGCGCCTCCGACGCCAGACCCTGCCGCCGAGCCGACCTCCGCCCTCGAGGACGGACCCGAATCCTCGTCTCCGGCGCGTTCGTAGGGAGACCCACCATCCCTTTGTCGCCATGACCGAGACGCTCACGCTCCCCACGCTCGACCTCGAGGTCGCCCGCGTCGGCTTTGTCCAGGAGGACATCGACCCGACGCTGGACCTGTTCGACGAGATCGACCGGCTTAAGCGCGAGCGGAACGCCGTCTTGCTGGCCCACTACTACCAGGAGGGCGACATCCAGGACGTCGCCGACTACATCGGGGACAGTCTGGGCTTGGCGCGCGAGGCGGAGCGGACGGACGCCGACGTGATCGTGTTCGCAGGCGTTCACTTTATGGCGGAGACGGCCAAGATTCTCAACCCTGGGAAGACGGTCTTGCTGCCGGACCTCAACGCCGGTTGCTCGCTCGCCGATAGCTGTCCGCCCGACGAGTTCGCGGCGTTCCGCGCCGAGCACCCGGACCACCTCGTGGTGAGCTACATCAACTGCTCGGCCGCGATCAAGGCGCAGACGGACATCATCTGCACGTCCTCGAACGCCGAGCACATCGTCCGTCAGATCCCCGCGGACCAGCCGATCATCTTCGCGCCGGACCGCAACCTGGGTCGCTGGCTCATCAAGGAGACGGGCCGCGATATGGTGCTGTGGCAGGGCGCGTGCATCGTCCACGAGATCTTTTCGGCGCAGAAGCTGGCTCGCCTCAAAGGCCGCTACCCTAGTGCTCCGGTCCTGGCGCACCCCGAGTGCGAGGAGGCGGTCCTGCGACTCGCTGACCACGTCGGGAGCACGTCCTCGATCCGGCGCTTCGCCGCCGAGTCCGAAGCCGACACGTTCATCGTGGCGACAGAGTCCGGCATCCTGCACCAGATGCAGAAGGACAACCCCGGCAAGACATTCGTCGCCGCGCCGCCGGACAACGGGTGCGCCTGCAACGACTGTCCGCACATGAAGCTGAACACGATCGAGAAGCTGTACCTGTGCCTAAAGCACCAGCAGCCGGTTCTCGAGATGGACGAGGCCCTCCGGCTCGCGGCGCTCAAGCCGATCCAGCGGATGCTCGAGATGAGCGAAGGCGTCAGCTAGACGTTGGCTGCGCCGGCCTTGCAGCTCTCGAGGTCGCTACTGACCGAGCCGGACTCCAATCAGCGGCTCAAACCGACGTTCGACGAGAAACCGGTCGTCGTCCTCGAGGCCGTCTGCGTCCGTTAGACGTCGGTACCCGTACCGAGAGCGGACGAATACGACGCCCCGCCGCCCGACCGGCACCTGCACATCGAGGACGAGGGTGTTCAGTTGGCCCAGGTCTTGGATCAAGTCGAAGAAGCCCCGGAAGTCCTGGCGTTCGAGGGCGAACTCGATGCGGCCTTGCCCCGGGAGACGTCCAGCGGCACGAAAGGCGAACGCACTCGCGGTCTTTTCTCCGATGTGACGGCGGTAGTGCTGAGACAGCTCGAACCGTCCGAACGCCAAGATCTGCACGTCGAGGACGAGATCGAGGGCGCTGCGCACGCTGTCGAGAGGCGTCCCCGCGAGCTCGATGCGACGCGGGCTCTCGAAAAACCCGCGGTCGTCCACGATCCGCTCCGTCGCGTTGGAGATCGAGTAGAACGGACCGACGTGGCCCGGCACGAAGCCTGGCGTCGACGCGAAGACGCCTGCTCCGACCGATCCACGAAATACGTCGCCTACGTTCTCGGACCCGATGCGGACGCCGCCACCGAGCGTGCTCCCTTGCCCAAGGTAGCGGGCGTGGGTCGCGTACGGCTCGAGGTCGAGCGGCCCGATCCCCGGCAAGGTCCCGCGCGCTACGACCTCGACGCCCGTCAATGACGAGTCGCCCGTGATGCCGGTCCGCCCCAGGTCGTGAACGCCGGCCACCGTCACGCCGATGCCCCGAACCGGCCCCACGGTCGCATCGAGGTCGACCTCGAGTTCTCCGCCGACGACGCCGTCGAGGCGCAGGACGTCGTCCGCGAAGCCCGCGACTCGGAAGCGGCCCGCCTCCAAGGCGCCCTCGAGGCCGATGGAGCGCTCGTCCCACGCCGACGTCGTGCGGTAGCCCCGGGCCAACGCTCCACTCGCGAGCGTCACCCGTTCCGTCGGACCGAGGCGGAGGTAGGCCCGGTCGGCCGCCGTCGAGTTGAGGCGAACGTAGCGGACGAGCCGCGCGAGGTCGTAGAGCTCGTCCCCCTCTGGGGCGTAGAGTCCGTTGTCCCCCGAGTGGACGGTGCCCCCCAGCCCGATGCTCAAGCGCCCCGCCAACGCCTCGACCTCGAGGCGGCCCGCGCCACGCCACGTGTCTGGCAGGTAGGCTGGACCCAGATACCCCGCAGCCCGGAACCGCTCCTCGGGCCGTATCGAACTGCCCAACTCGAGGACGTCATCGGAGGACCCGAACGCGAGCGGCTGGCCCATGGCGGAACCCGCCAATGCGACGCTGAGCAGGAGGACGGATGCGACTCGCACGGGACTGGAGTGACGAGCGAAGCTACCCCGTCCTCGATGCGTTAGCAGAACCTCTCACACCGCCTCGGGTACGGGACGGGACATGTTCGACGAACGGCTTCCCCTCTTCCCGCTTGGCGTCGTGCTCCTCCCAGGGGAGCCGGTCCCTCTGCACATCTTTGAGCCCCGCTACAAAGAGATGGTCCGAGAGTGCATCGACGCGGACGTGCCGTTTGGAATCGTCTACGCCTCCGAAGAAGACGTCGCCCAGGTTGGGTGCGCCGCTCGGATCGAGCGCGTGGCGGCGCGGTACTCGGACGGACGCCTCGACATCATCGCCGTCGGTGAGTCGCGCTTCAGCGTCCAAGAGATCCATCGCGACCGGTCCTATCTGACGGCGGACGTGGCCCCGGTCGAGGACGTGTCCGAGGGGACGGACGACGGCGCTCGGAGCGCTGCGATCGCTCGGCACCTCAAGCTTCTCGAGATGGCCGGGGAGGACCCCGATCCCCAGCGCTACGACCAGGGCCTGCCCACGTCGTTCGTCATCGGCCGCAACGCCGGCCTCGACCTGGCGGACAAGCAGAAGCTGTTGGAGATGGACCTCGAGGCCGACCGGATCCGATGGCTCTCGACGCACCTCGAGGGACTGCTCAAGCGCCTGAAGAAGGCCCGCGATCTGCGCAGCCTGGCTCGCGGCGACGGGCACTCCACCGGGTTCCCGACCCTCGGTGACTCATGACGCTCGCCGGCTACCAAATCGACCTCGTCGAGACCGGGCGGATTCGGCTGGACGGCGGCGCCATGTTCGGGATCGTCCCGCGACCGTTGTGGGAGCGCCGGATCGAGCCCGACGAGCGGGGTCGGATCCCGCTCGCGATGCGGTGCCTGCTGCTGCGGGGGCACGGCCGGACGATTTTGGTCGATACGGGCGTCGGGGACAAGGGGACCGACAAGTTCAACGACATCTACGGCGTCGACCTCGACCACTCGACGCTGCTAGGCTCCTTCACCGCCCTCGAGGTCGGACCCGGCGACGTGACCGACGTCCTCTTCACGCACCTCCACTTCGACCACGCCGGAGGCGCCACGCAGCGGACCCAAGCCGGCGACCTCGAGGTCGTCTTTCCAAACGCCGATCTGTGGGTCGGGGAGAGGCACTGGCAGTGGGCTAAAGAGAGCC
This sequence comes from Rubrivirga sp., assembly GCF_049648075.1. Lineage (GTDB taxonomy): Bacteria > Bacteroidota > Rhodothermia > Rhodothermales > Rubricoccaceae > Rubrivirga. The sequence goes on from NZ_JBARYR010000110.1 coordinate 9,886, forward strand.
CGCGCGAGAGCGCGTCGTTTCTGGCCGAGAATCTCGATCCGCTCGGAGCGTCCGGTCGCTTGCGCTTGATTGGAGACGGCGACGAGCCGTTCCCCAACGTCGCCCTCGAGGTCGTCGACGGTCATACGATTGGGCAGGTGCTCCCTCGCGTGACGGACGGGGAGCGATCCGTCTTTTTTCCGGCGGACCTGGTGCCAACCGCGGCGCACGTTTCGCCGCTGTGGATCATGGCGTACGACATCCGGCCCCTCGACACCCTCTCCGAGAAGGAGCGCCTCTTGGACCGGGCAGCGCGCGAAAACTGGGGGGTCGTGTTCGAGCACGACCCTGTGACGGCGTGGTCACGGATCGTGGATGCCGAGCGTGGGGTTGCCACTTTCGACGAGCGGCCCGACCTTCCCACTGAGATGTAGGTGGTCGCATCGGTGCCGACGACGGCTCCGGCCCTGGAGACCACCTCCCGTTCGCATGGCTCTCCCGAACTCGTCTACTCGAATCACCATCCTGGGACTGCTCGTCGTTACGGCGGTGGCGGTCCTGGCCGTGGAGCTGCATGTGTTCTCGATGGGTCAGGGCGCGACGTCGCCTGAGGATGCCGTCATCGAGGCCGTCGGCGTTGGGGTCGGGTTGTGGGCGGTCCTGGTCGTCGTCGTCGCTCTCCTCGCCTATGTGCTCGGACCCCGCAGGTCGCAACGTGTCCGGGCCGAGGCCAAGGTGATCGCGGACTCCCCCACGCCCCTACAGCACATCTCTCGTCGTCGGGCCGACCTCGGCCAGGATCTCGACGCGCTCCTCCCGCTGGTGGCGCAGCTGGATCTGAAAAACCGAGAGTCGCGCGAGCTCCGCGGACACGTCGCCGCGTTGTACCAGATAAGCCCTCATCCGCTGGTCCTTGCGGAGCTTGGGGGGGCGCTGGTCGAGGGGAATCCGGCGTTTTACGCCCTGACCGGTTTGTCCCCTCAGGACGTGCGCGGGGTAGACGTCGCTGGCATTGAACGTACGTTGCCCGTCAGCGAGCTCGAGGTCTACGCGGCCCGTTCGCTCAAAGAGAACAGCTCCATCACCGGCCTCGAGGCCGACGTGGTAGATCGTGACGGTCAGCGCCGTCCCGTCGAGGTCGCTCTTCGAGCCTTCAAGTCGGGGGGGCGGGCGATCGTTTTGTACCAGCTCACCGACAAGCTCCACGAGCGCCAGCTAGAGCACCGCGTGGCGTCGTTCGCAGATACCCTCGACCTCATGGTCGATCACCGCGTGCAGCAGCTCACGTCTGGGCGTCAGGCGCTCGGAGACGCCCTCGAGGGCGCGGGAGTCGCCATCGCAGCGTTCGGGTCCGCGGGTAACGCGTACCGGTGGAACCGGACGCTCGAGGTCCTCACCGGACGGAGGTCTCACTCTGTGAGAGACTTTGGAGGCGCCCTCGACGCGCTGCGGCTCGCAGGGGCAGAGGCGACGGCGTTCACGCAGTGGTTCTGGAGCACCAGCGACGACCCCTACGTTATGGTCCACGCCACGCCCAGCGGCCCGGCCTCGATGATGTGGAGGAGGGGGCACAGCCGCACGCCGGGTTCGGCGGACAGGCTGACCCTGATTGGAGTGGCGATGCCGGGCCTGGCGGACACGACTCCGATCGGCGACGGCCATCGAACCGCACGGCCTGCGGCACCGCACGCCGCGCAGCGGTAACCTGCTCGTCCTTTCGATCTCTCCGTGCCCATCGTGCGCTCCGTCCTGCTGGTTCATTCTGACGCGGACCGGTGGCTCGAGTCCGCCGCTTCGCTTCCGTTCGAGGTGACCCCGGCGTCGTCGGCGATGGAGGCTCGCGCCTACCTCGCGGGGACCACCTTCGACGCGGTCTGGATCGGCCCGGACGTCGAGGGGGCCGACCGGATCGGAGCGCTGCGTGACGCCCTCGGCCTCGATGCCGTCGTGGAACCCCTCGAGGCCGACGAGATCCAGGCAAGGTTGCAAGGGGCGGTCACCGAAGGCGACGCACGAGGAGACGCGTCCGTCCTCGAGGGCGTGCGAGACGAGCTGTCTCGGGTCGCTCACGACTTGAACAACCCCCTCGCCGTCATCTCGGGGAACGCGCAACTCGCCGCAGAGATGGCCAAGGCCGTTCCGACCGACGAGACGATCGTCGAGGCCATCGGGAGCATTCAGCAGGCTGCGAGCGAGCTCGAGGCCTTGTTTGCAGACGTCGCAGCTCTCCGCAAGCGAGTGGACCAGGTGATCGGGTAGCTGGCGGAACATCCTTCCGGGAAAGTGCGGAATGGTGTTCGGTCGGGTTTAAGCGCGACGACGTCGGCACCGATATCTCGGCTGCTTCTCTTCGTGGCGTCCGTCGCCGAGCTACCCACCCGTATGTCCTCCGCCCCGATGATTCCAGCTCACGAGCAAGAGCACGTCGACCGTGTCTCTGCCGCGCTAGCGGATCAGCCCGACGCCGTCCGAGAACGCTGGGACCGAGCCGTACGCCACGTCGCCGACGCTCAGGTCTACGACGCCTACCTCGAGTTCAACGAGCTCCTGAAAGCGCCCCTCGACCAGACGCTCCAGACCCACGTCCAACTCCAGGCGGTCCGCTGCCTGCGAGACGCGCCCGTCGAGCGGAGCAAGACCGAGCTCGCGCTCATCGATCCGCAGGACGCCTACCAAACCTTGGTCCTCGATTATCGTCTCGGGTGGCTGATGCGCCACCGGTTGATGAGCATCACAGCGGCGGTCCAGTACTTCGACCGCGTGCGAGAGGAAGCCCGCCGCCTGGGCAGCCGAGCTTGGGAGGTCGCAGCGCTCCTCGAGAAAGCCCAGGCCCTGATGGTTCAGGGGCATTTCGAGCAGGGCATCGAGCTCTGCACGCGTGTCTACAACCTGAGCCGCCGGAACGGGCTCGTCGAGTACATCCCGCGCGCGTTGACCTACAAGGGGTTCGCCGAGGTAAAGCTGGACAAGCACCACGCGGGCGAGGAGTCGATCCAGAAAGCTCACGAGCTCGCCACGCGCAACGGCCTGGTCGCGGAGCAAGGCATGGCGTTGCACCAGCTTGCCCAGATCTACCACTACGACTTCAAGTTCTACGGCCTCGCCCTCGAGTACTACCAGCAGGCCCAGGCGACGCTCGCCAACGTCCCGACGTGGCCCTCGCTCGCCGACCGCATCGAGGCCGACGTGGCCGCGGCCCAGAGCGAGCTCGCTGACCTCGACATCGCTAAAATCCTGGGGCCGATCCCAATCAACAGGCTCCGGCAGGAGTATCTGACGAGCCTGGTGAACGGCTTCGTCGGGATCCCAGGGATCGACAACCGGAGCCAGCTCGGCGAGCGGATCGGGCTTACGCGGCAGGCGATCCACCGCAACATCAACAGCTAGGAGCGGGGCGAGAGTCGAGGGACGTGAGCCGTCCTCGAAGTCGCGTCGCCCTACCGGGCGTACGCGGCCTCGAGGGGCACGTGGTCTCGACGGTGACCCGGTCTGATATGTCGTGCTCGAGGACGAGTCGGGCGTCGCGCCTGCTTGATCGCACATATCCTTGAATCCCTCACTCGGGGCACGGGTGCGCGCCTTGTCGCCGTTTGGGACGCTCCTCTATCTTCGTCTCGTCCCACCGCATCGCGTATAAGAGAGTTTCGTGCTACGCCCCGCGCAGTCCTGCGCGCCGACAGGTTCCCACCCGCCTCGGGCCTCCCGCACGCTCTCTATGTCGCGTCTAGCACTCTTCTGCGTCCTTGCCGTAGCGGCCTCCGCGCAGGCACCGTCCGTCGAGTACGTCGATCAACGCCCGGACGTCCCGACGCTCCGCGTCCTGGAGACGACGCCGAACGCGGTCACGGTCGAGGTCACCGCCGCCTGGAGAACGCCTCTCGAAGAGGCTGTCGAGCGCGCCGATGGTCAGATCGAGAACTTGATCGCTCTGGCGAGTGCCGGCCGGGCCACCTTGTCCCACGAGATCTCCTTGGGCTCGGCGGTGCCGCCGGCAGTCACCGTCCTCTCCTTCGAGGGCGACGAGGTGACACTCCCGGCCTCGATGCGCCAGGCGTACGCCGTCCTCGAGGACGAGGCGGCCGAGGTCGTGAACCTGGGAGAGCGCCGCCGCGAGCTCGTCGGTAGTCTGTCGCTGCGGACGCTCCGCGTCGAGGGCGACCGGCTGATCCGGGCTCGCCGCGTCGTAGTGCGCGTGCCGAGGCCGCCGGTCGTTGCGCGGCTCGCGTCGTCGGGAGACGACAACCCCCACCTCGCTGTCGGCCAGAGCCGACTGGCAGAGGGCCGCTGGTTCAAGGTCCCGATCCCCGAGACCGGCGTCTACCGCATCGACGCGGACTTCTTGCGCGACCAACTCGGCCTCGAGGACGCGATCTCGATGTCGAGCATCGGCGTCTACGGCACGGGCGGGCGCATCTTGCCGGCCGTCAACGCCGTCGACCGTCCGGCCGACTTGTTACCTGTCGCGTCCCTCGAGGCCGATGGTGGGCTCGTGTTTTACGCGGAGGGGCCGTCGTGGTGGGATTGGGTCTCACGGACGGGCGCTCGCGACGGCTACTGGTTGCACGACATCAGCCCGTTCTCGAGCAACAGCTTTTATTTCTTGCGCCTCGATGATCCGTCTCCGTCCCGCATCGGCGAGGCGGCGTTTCCGGGTTCGAGCGGTGCCCAAGTGCTCGCTACGATTCAAGACCGACGTTTCTACGAAGAGGACTTTGTTAACATCGAGCGCGATGGCGGCGGGTCTGGCCTCGATTGGCTCGGCCCCACCGTGCCCTTGAACAGCGCATCGACGCCGCGGCTCAGCGTGGCGGCGCCCGGCGCGTCGGCGGCGTCCCCGGTCCGGTACCGCGCTCGCGTCGTCGCACGGGCCAACCCCGCGGTCACGTTCACGATGATCAAGGGGGGCCAGTCGATCGCGAGCGGAGCGCCCAGCGCGATCTCGACGTCGTCTCAGAACACCGGCAACCTCGCAAACCAACGAGAGCTCGTGACCGAAACGACCTACGGGTCCGGCCTCGAGGTCGAGTTCCGAGCCACCGGCGGCGGCAACGTCGAGGGCGCCTGGCTGGACTGGGTGCAGGCCGTCCTCGACCGTCCGGCCGTTGCAGAAGACGGGTTCGTCCAGTTTCCCACTCCAGGTGGAGAGACCGGCTTGTTTGAGACGACCACGACGGGATTCGCGTCAGAGCCCCAGGTGTGGGACGTGACCGACGCCGGTGCGATCCGGCGTCTCGGCGTCGCACCGACCGGGCAAGGATGGCGCATCCAAGTCGAGGCTGCGACGGAGATTCAGACCGTCACGTCGCCCACTGGAGACGTCGAGCAGCGTGAGGTGGTGGTCGAGCGCGAGGTCGTCGCCTTCGACCCGGCTGGAGCTAGCGTGCGGACTCCAGGCGGCCTCGAGGACGGCGCCGTCGCGGTCGCCAACCAGAACTTGCACGCGACGACGGTCACCCCGGACTATGTGGTGGTCTCCCACCCCGACTTTCTATCGCAAGCCAACCGCCTAGCCGACTACCGTCAGCAGAAGGACGGGCTGACACCGCTCGTGGTGACGACGGACCAGGTGTACAACGAGTTCGCCGGGGGAACCTCCGACATGCGCGCTGTCCGGGACTACATGAAGTTCCTCTACGACCGCGCGCCGTCCGACCGGCTGCCGCAGTACCTCCTGTTGTTTGGAGACGGGCACTACAACTTCCGGCGGATCCCCACCAGCGACGGCACGCTCCCGGGTCCCAACTACGTCCCGACGTACCAGTCCGAGAACATGCTCAACCGGACGACCTCGTACATGTCGGACGACTACTTCGGGCTCCTCGGAGACGAGGAAGGGGAGTGGCAGTTCAGCGGAGCGGGTACTGACGAGAGGGTCGACGTCGGCATCGGCCGGATCCCCTCGAGGACGCTGACCGACGCGAGAAACGTCGTCAACAAGATCATCAGCTACGAGGACCCGGCGACCGACGGGGTATGGCGCACGCGTCACACCTACGTCGCGGACGACCAATTCCCCAACGACTGGGACAACGATGTCCACGTCCTCAACTCGGACGGGACGGCCGAGTTGGCCCAGGAAGTAGACCCTCGCGTCACGATCCAGAAGATCTACGCTCCGTCGTATCCGAGCATCGTGACGGCTCGAGGGCGACTGCGGCCCCAGGCGACGGAAGCCGTCCGCGAGTCCATCGAGGCCGGGACGCTGATCTGGAACTACAGCGGACACGGCGGCCCGTCCGGCCTCGGCGACGAGGAGTACCTGACCGAGGACCTGGTCGCGTCCCTCGACAACGCGGACCGACTCGCCGTCTTCGTCACGGCGACGTGTTCCTTCGGCAAGTTCGATATCGTGGACCGACAGAGCCTGGCGGAGCAAATGCTCCTGAAGCCGGACGGTGGCGGCGTCGCCATGCTCACGACGGTCCGGTTGGTCTTTACCGACACCAATCCGCAGAGCAACACGAACTTCGGGCTCAACCGGACGCTGACGGAGAAGATGCTTCTTCGGGATGCGCAGGGACTCCCCCTGAGGCTCGGCGACGCGCTCTACCTGACCAAGAACACGGACATCGGTGCGAGCACGAACAACCGGAAGTTCAACCTGCTCGGCGATCCCGCCATGCGCCTCGGCGCCCCCGCGCGCCGGATCGACGTGAACCCGCCACCGGCGTTCAGAGCCTTCGACGAGGCGACCATCACGGGGCAGGTCCTCGCCCTCGATGGGCAGCCCGACGCGGCCTACCAGGGCGAGGTCGTCCTCGAGGTCTATGACGCCGCGCGCAAGGTGACGCTCCCCGAAGGCGCCTGCTGCAACACGGACAGCCGCGACGACGACGACCGGCTGGGTGACTACGCCGACCGCTCCGACCGCATCTACACCGGCCGGGCCTCCGTCGAAGGCGGGCGGTTCTCCTCGACGTTCCTGGTCCCGCAAGACGTCTCCTACTCCGGCCTCGCGGCCCGCGTCGTGGCGTACGCGACCGGACCCGACGGCACCGACGGCACCGGCCAGTCCACCGAGGGCGTGGTCGCGACCGACGCGTCCTCGAGGCCGAACGACGGCGCCGGCCCCGAGATCTCGCTGTTCGTCAACGACTCGACGTTCGTCGACGGCGGCACGACCAACCCCGACGGCGTCCTGTTTGCCAACTTGCGTGATCCGAGCGGCCTCAACGCAGTCGGTGCTGGTGTGGGGCACGAGTTGTTGCTCGTCCTCGACGGGGACGAGTCGAACGCGATCGACGTGAGCCGATTCTACCAGGGCGATCTGAACACGTACCAGTCCGGCTCGCTCCGCGTCCCGCTCTCGGCGTTGGCCCGCGACGGCCGCGTCCTCGAGGCCGGGGAGCACACCGCGACCTTGACCGCGTGGGACGCCCTCAACAACGTCTCGGTGGCGACGATCACGTTCGTGGTCGTGGACGAGGGCGTCATCGTCCGCAGCGTGCTGCCGTACCCGAACCCAACGGCCGGTCCGTCACGGTTCTTTGTGGAGCACAACCAGCCGGTCGGGACGCAGGCCCAGGTTCAACTCCGCATCTACACGGTCGCCGGGCGGCCCGTCCGCACCATCGACGGCGCCGACGCGTTACCGGGCGGCGTGCTCACCTCTCGGACCCTCGAGGTCCCGTGGGACGGCCTCGATGACGACCTCGACCGGCTCGGCTCCGGCGTCTACCTCGTCCGCCTGCGGATGGAGGTGCCCAACTCTGCCGGCGGCTCCCGTGTCGCCGAGCGAATCGAACGCCTGGCCGTCATCCGATAGCACAGATCTTCCCTAGGTTTACGGCTCGCTGGCCCAACCGGTCTCGATCCTTCCCCCCGACCATGACTCGACTTCTTCTTATCTCCGGCCTCGCGCTCGCGCTTGCCGCCCCGGCCTTCGCTCAAGACGACGGCGTTCAGGTCCTCACGACGGCCGTTCCGTTCCTCCAGATCGAGCCGGACAGCCGTGCGGCTGGTATGGGCATGGCCGGAGTGGCCGTGGCGGACAACGCGTACGCCCCGTGGTGGAACCCAGCTGGCCTAGCCGGTCAAGAGGGGACCGAGGTGTCCTTTACCCACGCGCCCTGGCTCCCGGCACTCGGTGCCAACCTGAGCTACGAGCACCTGTCGGCCAAGCACGGTCTGGGGTCGGCGGGCACGCTTGGTGGTCACCTGACGTACTTCGACCTCGGCACCCAGATCGCGACCAACGACCAGGGGCAGGAGCTCGGTGAGTTCTCGTCGTACGAGTTGGCGCTCGGTTTGAGCTACGGATACCCGGTGACCGAGAACCTCGCAGTCGGCCTCGGCACACGGTTCATCTACTCCAACCTGACGGGCGGCCAGGTCATCGGTCAGAACACCGAGACCTCCGCGGGAACGTCGATCGGCGTCGACCTGGGCATGAAGTACACGGCGCCCGACATCGGGCTCGGTGAGTCCTCGAGGCCGTCGATCGCGTTCAACCTGGCCAACATGGGGCCGGGCATCTCCTACACCGAGTTCACCGAGGTCCCCGACGCGATCCCGACGACCCTTCGAATGGGCTTGGCCCTCGACACGGAGATCGACGAGTTCAACCGGCTCCTGCTCGCCCTCGACGTCAACAAGATCGTGGTCAACCCGCGTCGCGTCGAGCAGGAGGACGGGACGTTCATCACGGAGTACGATCCGTTCTACGAGGCCCTATTTACCTCGTGGGAATCGCGCACGGTGAAGACGACGACGGGAGCGGCGGGCCTGACCTGCGACGATCTCGCCATTGACGACGACAGCAACAACGACTGCCGTACCGTGAGCGGCCTGCGGTCCCTGACGTTGGGAACGGGTATGGAGTACTGGTACAACGACCTGCTCGCACTGCGCGCGGGCTACTTCTACGAGGACCCCGCCAACGGCAACCGCCAGTTCATCACGTTCGGAACGGGCATCCGCTACAGCCTGGTCGGCGTCGACATCTCGTACATCTACGCGCTCCAGGAGAACTCGCCGCTGGCCGACCAGCTCAGGTTCTCGCTCTTGCTGAACATTCCTCGATAGCCTCGACACAGGGACGGAGCGGGCGGCCTCGAGGTCGCCCGTTCTATGTCCGGCGTTCCGATTGTGACCGACCTCGAGGCCGTTGGCCTGTTCGCTGCGTTGCTCGCGACCTCCGTCGCGGTCGGGGAAGGGCTGAGGATGGCGGGGTGGAGCCCGGAGTCGACGCGCCGAGTCGTGCACGCGGGCGTTGGGCTGGTCACCGCTGCGAGCCCGATGTGGTTCGACGGGCCGGGCGGGATATACCTGCTGGCCGTCGCATTCATGGTCGGCAACGCGATCATGCTGTGGCGAGGGTGGGGGCCGTCGATGCACGCGATTGAGCGGAGGTCGTTCGGGACGGTGATCTTCCCGTTCGCCTTGGTCGTGGCACTCTACCTCTGCTGGACGCTGGATCCGAGCCGGGTGTTCGTCCTGCAGATCGCGTTCGCTGTTCTGGCCGTTGCCGATCCAGCCGCGTCGTGGGTCGGGACGAGCGTTTCGTCCCCAGGACCGTACCACGTCGCGGGGGCCACCAAGACGGTGGCAGGTAGCCTGGCGTTCGGAATCTTCGCGTTCGCGATCACCATCGTCCTGCTCGTGTGGATCGGACCCGGGTGGTCCGCCCTCGAGGTCGGCGCCGCGGCGCTGTCGGTGGCGGCTCTCTCGACAGTGGCCGAGGCATTGGGACGAGGCGGATGGGACAACCTGTGGATCGTTCTGGCGGTTGTCGTCGTGCTCAGCGCCCTCGAGGCCGACGAGGCGTTCGGGCTGCACCTCGCGGCGGTGGCGTCGGCGGTGGTCTTCGGCGTGCTGACGTTCCGCGTCGGCGCCCTCGACGTGTCGGGCGCGCTGGCGGGCTCGGTGCTGGCCTGGATGCTGGTCGCGTTGGGTGGCGTCGCGTGGGCCGCGCCGGCTCTGGCCTTTTTCGTCCTGTCGAGCGGACTGTCCCGAGTCGGGGAGTCGAGAAAGACGTCCTCGAGGACGCTCGAGGCGAAGGGGAGCCGCCGGGACATGGGACAGGTCCTCGCAAACGGCGGCGTGGGGATGGTTGTCTTCGCGGCCACCGTGTTCTGGGACGTGGAGTGGCTGTATCTCGCGTTCGTGGGCGCGTTCGCGGCGGCGGCGGCCGATACGTGGGGGACGGAGCTGGGGACGGCCGTGGGGGGCGCGACGCGCAGACTTGGAATCGGCCGCCGGGTGCAGCCCGGTGAATCCGGCGGAATGTCGGTCGCTGGGACCGTCGGGGCCGTCGCTGGAGCGACCACGGTGGTCGGCTCCGCGATGCTCGTCGGGGGGATCACTGATGGGCTGGTCGCGGTCGCGATCACTGCCGCGGCCGTCGGAGCGTCCGTCCTCGATTCCGCACTCGGGGCGACGGTCCAGGCCCGCTTCCACCGGCCGGACGGCACCTTGTCCGAGGTGGCGTTGGAAGGCGACCTCGAGGACGCGGCCCACGTCGGGTGGGTCTGGGTCGACAACGACGTCGTGAACTGGGCCGGCTCGCTGGCGGGTGCCGCAGGGGCCGTCGCCGCCTGGTCGTTCGTCGCGTAGCTCTCTCGACCTCGAGGACGAGGCCTGCCGATGGGGCAGAGGCCTGTGACTGAGGCACGGACTCGAGGACGCGTCCGTTCGGATCCCGGAGCGGCGGCCGTAGCTTCGCCCTGCTCTCACACCCCGACTCTATGGCCTGGTACCGGCAACTCCACTGGCAGATCATCATCGGCCTCATTTTGGGCACGATCTACGGCGTGCTCGCCGCCGCGCAGGGATGGGGAGGGTTCGTGTCGGACTGGGTCGCGCCGTTCGGGACCATCTTTATCAACGGGCTCAAGCTGATCGCCGTCCCGCTGATCCTGGCGTCCCTCGTGACCGGAGTTGCCAGCCTGAGCGACCTCAAGAAGTTGTCCCGCATCGGCGGCAAGACGATCGGGATCTACATCGCGACGACGGCCGTCGCGGTGACCCTCGGCCTGTTCATCGTCAACGCCCTGGACCCGGGGCTGGCGGTGCCCCAAGAGATGCGTGCCGAGCTCGAGGCCGAGTACGCGACGGACGCCGAGGGTCGGATGGCGAGCGCGGCCAACGCCGAAGCACGCGGGCCGCTCCAGGTGCTCGTCGATCTGGTGCCGGACAACTTTTTCGCGGCCATCACCGCCGGCACGCGCCTGTTCGGCGGTGACGGATTCTCGAACGAGGCGAGCACGCTCCAGGTCGTGTTCGTCTCCCTGCTGCTGGGGATCGGGCTGATACAGGTCCCGCCCGAGCGAGCCAAGCCGTTGCTGAGCGTTTTCGAAAGCCTCAACGATGTCGTGATCAAGCTCGTCGACGTCATCATGCTGATGGCGCCCGTCGGCGTGTTCGCGCTGATCGCGGCCACGATCACATCGCTGGCAGGGGACGACGTTGGCAGGATCATAGCCTTGCTCGGCGCGCTCGGCTACTACTGCATCGCCGTTCTGGCCGGCTTGGCGTTGCACACCCTCATTACCTATCCGCTGATGCTTCGGGTGTTCACGCCGATGAAGCTCGGGACGTTCTTCTCAGGCATTGGCCCGGCGCAGCTCGTGGCCTTTTCGACGTCCTCGAGTGGCGCGACGCTTCCCGTCACGATGGAGCGATGCGAAGAGAAGCTGGGCGTGAGCGAAGAGGTGTCGTCGTTCGTGCTCCCGCTGGGGGCCACGATCAACATGGACGGCACGGCGCTCTATCAAGCGGTCGCCGCCGTCTTTATCGCTCAGGCCTTGGGGATGGACCTGAGCATCGCGGCTCAACTGACCATCGTCTTGACGGCCGTCTTGGCGTCGATTGGAACGGCGGCCGTGCCCGGCGCTGGGATCATCATGCTGGTCATCATCCTGCAATCGGTCAACGTTCCCGCCGAGGGCATCGCCCTGATCCTGGGCGTCGACCGCATCCTGGACATGGTCCGAACCGTCACGAACGTCACTGGCGATGCGACCGTCGCAACGATCGTCGCGTCGACCGAGGGCCAACTCAACATCCCGGACCCGTCGGTGGACACGGACCGCTTGGTCGCCGTCGCATGATCCGATCGGGACTCCTGCTCGTGCTTGTAGCCGTCCCCGTCTGGGGGCAGGCCCACGTCGAGGACGGCACCGTAGAGGGCCTGACGGCCACGGCTCAGCGGTCGCTCCAGCTCAGCGACACCCGGGCGGCGGAGCGCTATGTCCAGGCCTACTCCGATGCGCTCGATTTTCGCCTCGAGGACGCCCTCGATGGATTCAACGAGGTCGGTCGGCTAGATCCCGCTTCGCCTGCCAGCGCGTACGGTCTAGAGACGGTCACCTTGTGGCGGGCGTTTCTCACCGAAGAGGACGAGGTCTTCGACCGCTTCTACGAGCTGAATGACTCGTTGCAGACGGCCGCCGATCGCCAAGGCGCCGAGCTTCTCGGGGCCACGGCGAAGCTCCACCGCGCGCTCGCGTTCGGCCGTCAGGAGCGCTACACGCGGGCGGGCAACTCGTTTCGGGAAGCGTGCGGGCGCTTCCGAGAGATTTCGGATACCGGAGCGCTCTACGGTCGCGGCGTCTGCGAAGTAGCAGGCGGCTCGGTCCCCAGATCCTACCGGTGGCTCGCCCGACTCCTCGGCTTCCGGGGGAGCGTCGCCGGGGGTCTCGCCTCCCTCGAGGTCGCCTCCCTCGAGGACGGCCTGCTCCGCGACGACGCCTTGATCGCCTTCGCCATCGCGGACGCGACGCTCAACGAGCGCCGGGCAGGATCGGTCGACCGGCTGGTGGCGTTGTCGGAGTCGAGGCCGTCGTCCCCGCTCCTCGCCTACCTCGCGGGCTACCACCTGCTGCTGGACCGGCGCGCTTCCGAGGCGGAGGTCGCGCTGCGCCGCGGGGCCGAGTCCGTGCGTGCTCCCGACGTCGAGGCCGTGCCGTTCTTGGACGCGCACCTGGGGCTCGCTTTGTATCGCCAGCACAAGTTCGAGGAGGCCCTGCCGCTTCTCGAGCGGTACGCCCGCACCTTCCACGGCCGTGCCCTGCTGGCCCAAACGACACTTCGGGCGGGACTGTCACACGAGATGCTCGGCGATCGTCGCCGCGCCGAAGGATTCTACCGGCGCGTCCGAGCCTCCCGGGATTACGACACCGACCTGTCGGCTGCACGCGAGGCCGAGCGGCGCCTCGAGGCGCCCATGACCTCGGCCGAGCGAGCTCTCTTGCTGGGTGAGGCGGCGTTCGACGGCGGCAGCGACCTCGAGGCCGTGCGGCTATTGCAGCCGGTCGTGACGGACTCCGAACTGCCCGCGGTCGTACGAGCCGAGGCCGCGTACCGGACCGGGCGGGCCTATCAGTCCCTCGAGAGGTGGGCCGACGCTCAGCGGCACTTCCAGCTTGCGATCGACCGGCCCGGCGACCCCCTTGCAAAGTGGGGGCCGTGGTCGATCTACCACTCTGGGGAGATCGAGGAGGCCACGGGAGATCTAGACGCGGCTCGCCAGCTCTACGAGCGCGTCCTCGAGGACGAGACCGAGTTCGATTATCACAAGGCCCTCGAACAGCGCGCCCGCACGGCCCTCGAGCGGATCGGACGTTAGCCCCGGCCCACGACCCATGCTCCGACTCCTCGTCCTCGCGCTCGTCGTGTCCGCGCCGTCGGCCCTGGCCCAGATGGCGGTCAAGGTCGGCGAGGGGTGCACGCTCTACGACCGAGGCGGGGCGGCCGTCGCCGGCGAGCATGTCCACGCCCACCGCAACCACCGGATCCGGCCGGACGCGTCCTCCGTGTGGGGGGGCTCGCGCGGCACGGCGACCTTCGAGGTCAACTACTCCGGGTTCCCCGACAGTGCCCGCGTCGCGTTTCAGCGTGCCGTCGACATCTGGTCCGACCACATCTCGTCCGACGTCCCGATCCGGATCCAGGCCGAGTTCCTACCGCTCGACGCCAACATCCTGGGCTCGGCCGGGCCGTTCCTGACCCGGGACTTCCCCGGCGCGCCGATTCCGGGCACCTGGTACCCCTTCGCGCTCGCCGACGCTATTGCCGGACAGGACGTGAGCGAGCTGTTCGACAACCCCGAGGACTTTTTCTACGACATTACGGCGACGTTCAACAGCTCCCAAAGCGCATTCTACTTCGGTCTGGACGGTCAACCCCCACCCGACCAATTCGACTTCGTTACCATCGTCCTGCACGAACTCGGTCACGGCCTCGGGTTTATCGGGTCGGGCGGCGTGGACGACGGGTCAGGCGACGCCGAATGCAATGGGGTAGGCGGGGTCGGGTGCTGGGGTTTCTTCGATGGGTCGCCGTCGGGATTCCCGTTCGTGTTCGACCAGTTCATCGAGGACGGGCGGGACGTCGAGTTTCTCGACGAGACCATCTACCCGAACCCATCTCGCAGCCTGGGCCGCTTGCTCGAGAGCCAGGACCTGTTCGTGGATGGGGAGACTGTCGTGCGGGTCTACGGAACGGAGGCGCCGGTCTGGGCGCCGGTAGACTTCCAGGAAGGCTCGTCGTTCTCTCACTGGGACGAGGTCGTGTTCCGCGAGACCTCGGCCGCCCTCATGACGCCGCAGGTGTCCCGTGGCGAGGCGTACCAGGACCCCGGCAACATCACGTGTGCCTTTTTCCTCGACATGGGGTGGACCCTCGCTCCCGGCTGCGAGATCCTGACCGAAGACGACGGCACGCCGCCCGAACCCGAGCCCGAGCCGGAGCCCGAACCGGAGCCCGTCCTCGCGCTCGCGCTCGAGTCGCTAGGCCCGAACCCGGTCCGCACGAGGACGACGTTCCGCGTGCTCGTCCCAGAGGACAGCGGGCCCGTCCGGGCCGAGCTGGTGTCGCCGCTCGGGCGCCTCTTGGCCACGGTGTTCTCGGGCGCCGTCGAGCGCGAGGCAACATTTGCCCTCGACGTCTCCGGGCTCGCCGCCGGGGCGTACTTCCTGACGGTCGCGACCAGCCGGGAGTCCCTCGTGCGGGGCGTCACCGTGGTCCGGTGAGGTTCTGGGCGGCCCTCGCTGTTCTGGCTTGGTCCCCGGCCTCGGTGGCTCAGGAGTCCCGCGGCCCGGTCCACGTCTGCCGGCTGCCCGTCGTCGAGACGGCTCATACGACCTCGAGGGCGGAAGCTCGACGCGGCGGAATCGAGTGCGATCCCGCCCTCGATGGAGCGCGCATCGAGGTCGACTACACCGGGTTTCCCAGTGAGGCCGAGGCCGCGTTTCAGAGAGCCGTCGACGTGTGGGCCTGCCGCATCCGCTCGACCCAGACGATCCGAGTTCGAGCGCTGTGGGTCACGCTCGACGGGACGACGCTCGGGTCAGCGGGACCGATCCTGTTTCGAGACTTCGACGGAGCTCCGGCGGAGGGTGTGTGGTACCCAGCGGCTCTCGCGGACGCGCTGTCGGGACGCGATCTCGGGGACGGCGACCCTGACATCGAGGCGATGTTCAACAGCGATTTCCAAGCGTGGCACTTTGGTGAGCAGTCGCCGCCGGCAGGGCGGTTCGACCTCGAGACCGTCGTGCTGCACGAGCTAGGTCACGGGCTCGGCCTCATCGGAGCGCTGACCGTCGAGGACGGTATCGGAGGGTTTCAGTCGGATCGGTCGCGGCCGTTCAGCTACGACCTACACGTCCAAGACGGTTTCGGGACGTCGCTCTTGGACACAAGGACGTATCCGTTCGAATCGAGAGCTCTCGCAGACGCCCTCGAGTCCGAAGTTCGGTTTGCCGGTACTGCGGTCGAGCAAGCGGTCGGAATCACGGTCCCGCTCTATGCGCCGGACCGATTCGTCGTCGGAGCCTCGTTGTCGCACCTCTCGGAGGAGGTCTTCGCCGCCGGCACGCCCGATGGGTTGATGACGCCGTTCATCTCTCGGCAGGAGACGGTCGCGGCCCCAGGTCCGGCCACCTGCGGGATGCTTGCGGATCTGGGCTGGCGCCTGGCAGGTGAATGCGACGCGCTGGTCGGCACGTTGGAAGACCGCCGTGCGCGGCTGTTCATCGATTCGACGGGGCCGAATCCCTTCCGGTCTAGGACGGGCTTCCGGATCTCGTCCTCGACGCCGACAACCATCCGCATCGACCTCGTTGACGCTTTGGGGCGCGTCCTCGAGGACTATGGCACCACGGTGCTCGGCGTCGGGAGCGACCTCGAGGTCGAGGTGAGCGCGCGGGGGCTGGCGTCGGGGGTTTACTTTCTGCGCCTTCGCGGCGGTGCGGCGCCTCTCAGCGTGCCGGTCACCGTGACGCGGTAGCTCGGAGGACAAAAAAATGCCCCGGCCTCGAGGGAGGCCGGGGTCTGTACGCCCGAGAGTTATCCACGCTGGGTGCGGCTGGTACCAGGTGTCACCAAAAGCGGCCAGAATGAGACTGAATCGGGGACGTGAGGTCAGTTGGACATGGGTTGGCACTAACCTAGTCCAGCGAAACCCTTCCCCTCACCCTTCCCTTTCCGGCCGTGGCAAAAGTCTCCGCTGTCTTGCGTCCCGACCGGGCCGACGCCCGGGGGCATCGGGCTCTCCGGCTCCGGTTCACAGACACCCGCCGGACGCTCTACCTCTCGCTTGGCGTCCGGCTCCACCCCCGGAACTGGAACGAGAAGCGGAGGGAAGTTCGCAAGGGGCACCCTCATTCCGACCAGATCAATCGGCTTGTTCAGGCTCGGCTCGACGCGGCGGAAGCTGAACGACTTCGGTTGATTACAGCCCGGGAGCTGGTTACGGCCAGTGCCTTGCGGTCCGCCGTTGCACCAGCGGGACCGGAGGCCGGCCCGGGTTGCCTGATCGCCTACGAACGCCGGTACCTCGCTACTCTCAGCGCTCAGGGGAACGTCGGGACGGTCAAGCGGAACGGCGTCGTTCTGAACAAGCTGGACGAGTACTTAGGAGGCCGACCGCTCACTTTCGACATTGTGACGCCCGACTGGCTCCGAGGCCTAGAAGCTTGGCTGATCGGGACTAAGGGGAACAAGAAGTCGACGGCTGCCGGCAACATCAAGGTTCTTCGCACGGTCTACCGGCGGGCCATGAAAGAGGGCGTGTTCACGCCGACTTCCGACCCGTGGCTGGCGTTCACGTCGGCCCGGGCTTCAAAGCCTGGACGCCAGCGCCTTACGCTCGAACAGATCGAACGAATTGAAGGGCTCGACCTAGGCCCCGTCGGCATCTCCGCCTCCGTAGACGGTCGGACACGGGACGCCTTCATGCTGGCGCTTTACGCAGCCGGTATGCGGTTCGGAGACGTTGCCCGGCTCCGGGTCCGGGACGTCGCTGGGAGGACAACGGAGCCCCTTCCGGTGGACGCCAGAGATAGGATTGCTCCGGCGACGGGCGGGCTCCGGCTCGTTTACGAGATGGGCAAGACGGGCAAGCGGGCCGACCTCCGGCTTGTCCCCCTAGCTGAGAGGATTGTTCGGGCCTACCTGACCGACTCGGGCGGAGGACCGAAGCCGCCCGATGCTTTCCTGTTCGGGATGCTCGACGGGTACAATTATGACGAACTGGACCCGAAAGCCCAGTGGGAAGCGAGGGGGAGTCAGAACGCTCTCGCCAACCGGACGCTGAAACGGATTGCGAAGGCCGCCCGTGTCGACTTCAACCTGACGTTTCACGTTGCCCGCCACTCGTTCGCGGACCTCGCCCGGCAGTCTGGATGGAGCATCTATGACGTGAGCAAGGCCCTCGCTCACTCGTCTCTCGCTCAGACCGAACGGTACCTGGCCGGGTCCGACGCTGCCGGGCAAGACGCCAAACTCGATGGTCTGTTCAGCCGGCCGGCTTCCGGCGACGGGGCGGCCGGCCTCCCCAAGATTGTCACCCCCGGTCGGGGCTCCGAATGAGCATTGCCTACCGAGATAGTGACGAAGCCGAGATCGAGCCGGACGACTGGGCTCGGCTCCGGCTGGGAGACACGGCCGACGACCTGAGACGGGCCGGCGGCTACTCGCACCGGGATGCTCAGGGATCGACATATCTCCCCGACGGGCGGACGGTCCCCGCGCACGTCGTCTGGCAACCCGGGGCCCGAGGGCTTGACTCGGACGTCCTCGACGTTTTGCTCCCCTCGCCCATCCTGGACGCCGGACCGCTCCGGTCGGACCCACCCCGGCTCAGCGACCCGCCCCGGTTCCT
The DNA here is from genome assembly GCF_049648075.1 of Rubrivirga sp. Taxonomy (GTDB): domain Bacteria; phylum Bacteroidota; class Rhodothermia; order Rhodothermales; family Rubricoccaceae; genus Rubrivirga. The sequence continues at coordinate 27,968 of NZ_JBARYR010000110.1, forward strand.
CGCACGGGCCCGGCGGTTTGACGACAACGGGCGG
>NZ_JBARYR010000111.1:0-6124 GCF_049648075.1 Rubrivirga sp.
TGGCCGCCGTCCTGGCCGGTGTGTTCGCACTGTCGCGAGTCTCCGCCCTCGAGGGCCTGTTCAAGGTCTTGCCGCCGGTTATCTGGGCCTACTTCGTGCCCATGCTGCTGACCACGTTCGGCGTGACGCCGGCCGCGAACCCGGCGTACGACTGGTTCAGCTACGTGCTGCTCCCGTTCGCGCTGTTCCTGCTGATGATCACGATCGACGTCAAAGCGATCCTGAGCTTGGGACGCTTGGCGATCGCGATGATGCTGGTCGGGACGCTGGGGATCGTGTTGGGCGGGCCGATCGCGTACCTCGCCGTGGGCCAGTTCATCGGCGATCCCGAGACGTGGCAGGGGATGGCAGCGTTGGCGGGCTCGTGGATAGGAGGGACGGCCAACATGCTGGCGCTCAAGGAGTCGGTCGGGCTGAGCGACGCGGGCCTAGCCCCGATCATCGTCGTCGATACAGTCGTAGGCTACGGGTGGATGGCGATCCTGCTGTTCCTGTCCGGCTACCAGGACCGGTTCAACAAGTGGGTCAACGCTGACATGAGCGCCGTCGACCGCGTCAACGAGACGCTCGAGGCGATGGACACGCACCGCGAGCCGTCCTCGATCGCCTCGATCGGCATCATCGTCGGACTCGGATTCGGAGCGGCCGTCGTAGCCCGAGTCTTGGGCGCGTCGCTCCCGTCTCTCGGCGACCCGACCATCATCTCGGGCGGAACGTGGGCTGTCCTGATCGCGGTCACCATCGGCCTGGCGCTGTCGTTTACACCGATGCGACGGCTCGAGACCGAAGGCGCGAGCCGGATCGGGTTCGCCGCGCTCTACCTCTTGCTCACGTCCATCGGTGCCCACGCCGACCTCAACGCCGTCCTCGAGGCGCCCGCCTACATGCTGATGGGCGTCGTCTGGCTCGCCGTCCACATCGCGCTGCTGTTCCTGGCCGCGAAGCTGCTCCGCGCTCCGCTGTTCTTCGTCGCGACCGGGAGCATGGCCAACGTCGGCGGCGCGGCGTCGGCGCCGATCGTGGCCGGCGTTTACCTGCCCGCGATGGCGCCGGTCGGGTTGCTGATGGCCGTCGCGGGCTACGTGCTCGGGATCTACGCCGCGCTCGGCTGCGCCTGGATGCTGGGTGCGCTCGGCGGATAGCCGGCCTCGAGGTCGACGGTCCCGCTTCCGGCCTCGAGGACAGACCGCGTTGGGATCAATCTCCGATAGGGCAACTCGATAGGTCTCCGGTTCGACTCGGTGCGAGAACATCGAGCCCGGGCAGTGGCTTCGTGCCGAGGTCACTAGATCGAGGTCAGTACCGACGCCACGCCGTCCCGGCCCCTACAGCTTCCGCGTCATGACCAGCGCCTGCCCGATCACGAAGAACTCTGGATCGTCGGGTCGGACGGTCTCGTCGGAATAGGAGCGATCGGCGGCGCGAAACTGGAGGCGACCGTTGACGTGAGCGAACCGGCGGATGACGACGCGGTCGTAGAACAGCACTGCGGCTAGCGACCCGTCCTTGATGTCGCGCCACCCGGCCTCCTCGACCACGACCAAGTCTCCCTTGTAGATGCCGACGCCGTTCATGCCGTCGTCGCTGGCGACGACTCCGATGCAGAAGTCCAGGTCGACGTCGTCTGGAAGAAGCGAGGGGTCCACCAGGAGAGGACGGCGAGAGCGAGGGAGGGGATGATCGGCGGTCTCCGACGTCATCAACCTGGCCCGGCGCCCGACTCCCTCCTTAAGCTTGAGCATGAGCACGCCCGGCGGCTCGTCCGATCCGTAGCCGCCCTCCTCGCCGACGACCTCGAGGCCGCGGGCCTCGTTCGGAATTCGGTTGATGTAGCCTTTGCGCTCGAGGACGACGAGCATCTTGTGGACTCCGTTAGAGGATCGCATCCCTAGGCCTTGCCCGATCTCCTTGATGGTCGGCGGCTTGCCGTTCCGGCGGACGGCGTCGCGGATGAACTCGAAGACCTGGTTCTGGCGCTCTGTGAGTCGCTCTCGCATGGCCGTGGGGAGATTCCCGAGGGTGGTGGATGAGGTGAACGCGTTTTCACTCTAGGGGTTCGCCCGGTGAATGTATTTTCACTTTTTGGGATTTGGGCTTTAGATCGCGGTCGAGTTGGGTGTTAAAGACTGGACTTATCCACATAAAACGGCCTTTAGAGGGCTTTTTGGCCGTGTGGGGTATGTTGGGTGAGCGGTGGGGAAAAGTGGGGAATCATCCCCGCGGCCTGGCGGCCTCCACCGATACACACCCCTCCCGGCCGTGGCCGGCTTTAAAGGACAAGCGGAAAACACCATCGACGGGAAAGGCCGAATGCCTGTCCCGGCGAAGATGCGTCGAGCCCTCAGCCCGGACGCCAAGGAGACCTTTGTCGCCACGCGAGGCCTGGAACGCTGCGTCTTTCTGTACCCGCTCGACAAGTGGGAGCAGATCGAGGACCGGATGGGGGAGATGAACCAGTTCGTCGCGGAGAACCGGGCCTTTACCCGCTCACTCCTGCGCTGGGCCGAGGAGCTCTCCCTCGATGGCCAGGGCCGGATCGCGCTGCCCCGGCCGCTCCTGGAGTTCGCCGGCCTCGAGACCGGAGAAAAGGCGCTCGTGATGGGCGCCTTCGACCGCATCGAGGTCTGGAACAAGGCCGCCTTCGAAGCTCACATCCGCGACCAAGACGATTACGAGTTGCTCGCCGAGCGAGTGATGGGCGAGGTCTAACCCCCCGGAGACCCCGCCTCGCCGCCCATGCTTCCTGTCCCTTCCATGACCCGCCCCCGCCGCCCGCGCCGCGCCGACCGCGTTGACACTGCCCGTGTCTCGCCCGGCTCCGACGTGGGCGCCGGCGGCGCGCAGGGGACCGGCGGCTTGGGCGACCCCCTCCGGTACGCCACCACGTACCACGCCCCCGTCCTCGAGGCCGAGACCGTCGCCAACTTGGTGACCGATCGCGGGGGCGTCTACATCGACGGCACCCTGGGCGGCGGCGGCCACAGCGCCGCGCTCCTGGACGTCCTCGAGGACGACGCCTTAGTGATTGGCATCGACCAGGACCCGGAGGCGCTAGCCCAGGCGCGCAAGCGCCTCGAGGGTGCCGAAGCCGCCGGTCGCTTCGTCGCCCTCGAAGGCAACTTCGGCGACCTCGAGGGTCTGCTGCGCCGCGCCCGCATCACGCGTCCGATCAACGGCGTCCTGCTGGACCTGGGCGTGAGCAGCCACCAGCTCGACCAGGCCGCGCGCGGGTTCGCCTACGGCAAGCCTGGCCCGCTCGATATGCGGATGGGCGACACCGGCGAGACCGCCGCCGAGCTGATCGCTCGCCTCAGCGCGTCTGACCTGGCCGACGTCATCTACCAGTACGGCGAAGAGCGCCGGTCCCGCGCCATCGCCCGCGCCATCAAGGCCGCCGCGCCTACCACCACCGACGCGCTCGCCGACACCGTCCGCAGCGCCGTCCCGACGCGAGACGAGCTCAAGTCGCTGGCCCGCGTCTTCCAGGCCCTGCGCATCGCCGTCAACCGCGAGCTCGACGTCCTGGAGGACGTGCTGCCCGCCGCCCTCGAGGTCTTGGCCGAGGGCGGACGCCTGGCCGTCATCGCCTACCACAGCTTGGAAGACCGCCGCGCCAAGCAGTTCCTCAAGAACGGCCGGTTCTCGGCCCAGGTCGAGAAGGACACGTTCGGCAACCCGCTCACCCCTTTCAAGCTCATCACCCGCAAACCCATCGTCGCCTCCGACCTCGAGGTCGAGGCCAACCCCCGCGCCCGGAGCGCCCGCCTGCGCGTCGCCCAGAAGCTGAGCCGCTGATGCCCCAGACCGCCACCAAGCCGACCAAGAAGACGACCCGCCGGTCGCCCTCGAAGAAGACGACCGCCAAGAAGGCGCGCCGTCGGTCGGGCGATGTGCTGCCGGGCTGGTCCGACCTGCCGTCTTTGGCGGGGAATGGCAAGCGGAAAAAAGCGGGCGCGAAGCAGGCCTCCAAAAAGGCCAAGGCGAAGGCGGCCTCGAGGGCGAGAGTCGAGAAGGCCCGCGCCCTCGACGTCGTCCCCAGCTTCCGCTTCGGCATCCTGACGATCGGGGCGAGCGTGCTGCTGGTCCTGTTCCTGGGCCACGCCTACGCGACGCGGGCGACGCTCGACGCGCTCCAAGACGCCCGCCGCGAGAACGAGCGCTTGCGCCTGACCTACCAGCGCCTTCAGGGCGACGTCGACCGGATGACCGGACCGAGCGCCGTCATGAGCCGCGCCGCCGCCCTCGGCCTCGAGGAAGGCGTCGCCTACGGCCCCACCATCCTGCTCGACGACTAACCCGCTCGGCCCTGTGCCGACGACCCCACCCGCCTCGACCTCGAGGCCGAACACCCCACACCGATCGCCGCTCGCGACTCCATTCTCTCCCGGCTCTACTGGGTCTTCGTAGGGCTTCTTGTCCTGCCGGTCCTGGTCGCCGTGCAACTCGTCCGCATCCAGCTGGACGAGGGCGCCGAGCTGCGCGCGCAAGGCGAGAAGCAGTCGGAGAGCGTGATCGAGTTGGCCGCCCAGCGCGGGTCCATCTTGGACCGTCGAGGCCGAGCACTCGTTGTGAACACGGCCCGCTACGAGGTCGCCGCCGACCCGACCGTTGCTGGGTTCGACGAGCGGGCTGGCGAGCTATACGCTTTGTTGGGCGAGCTCACAGGAAAGGGAGCGGACGTCTACCGTAACCGCGTCCGGGACCGTCCGAGCCGACAGTACGTCGTCTTAGTGCGCGAGCTGGACGAGGCCTCAAAGGACGCGCTCGACCAGGCCGGTTTCGAGGGGCTGTTGATCCAGGGCTCGTACCAGCGCCGCTACAACTACGGGACGCGCGCGGCCCACGTGCTCGGCCACGTCACGCGCGACTTGCAAGGCGTCGCCGGGTTGGAGATGACCTTGGACGAGAGCCTCCACGGCGCTCCCGGCCGGCTCGCCGTCCAGCGCGATCGTCGAGGGCGCGTCCGGGCCGTCGTCGGAGGCACGCGCGTCGAGCCCCGCCACGGCGACGACGTCGTGCTGACCATCGACCTGGTGCGCCAGGCCATCTTGGAGGAGGAGCTGGCTCGCGGCGTCCAAGCTGCCGGAGCGGCATGGGGCACGGCTGTCGCCCTCGACCCGAGCACGGGCGCCGTCCTCGCCATGGCCAACGTGCCGACGTACGACCCGAACCGGGCCGGCCAGTTCTCGAACGCCGCCCGGCGCAACCACGCGATTGTCGACCGCATCGAGCCCGGGTCAACGTTCAAGCTGGTCACGGCCATCGCCGCCCTCGAGTCCGGCGCCGTCGGCCTCGAGGACGTGTACGAGACGGGCGAGGGCTGGCGCGTATTCGGCGGGCACACCGTCCGCGACGCGCACGGCTACGGGCCGCTGACGTTCGCGCAGGGCATCGCGAAGTCGTCCAACATCGTGATGGCGCTGGCCGCACAAGACATCGGCTCGGGTCCGATGTACCAGGCGGCCCGTGACCTGGGCTTCGGCCAGCCGACGTACATCGACCTGCCGGGCGAGGTCGCCGGCTCGTTGCGCCGCCCCGAGGACTGGGGGCGTGGGACGCTGACCTCGATGAGCCGGGGCTACGCCGTCGAAGTGACGCCGCTCCAGATCGCCGTCGCCTACGCAGCACTTGCGAACGGGGGGCTGTTGGTCCGGCCGTACATCGTCGCCGAGCGCCGGGAAGCGGCGACAGGCCGCGTGGTTTGGTCTGCCCAACCGGACTCCGTTCGCCGCGCGTTCCGGGCCTCGACGGCCCAGCGCCTGCTCCGCCCGTTCGAGAACGTCGTCGGAAGCGAGGGGACGGCGCCGCTCGCCGCGGTCCAAGGCCTGCGCGTAGCCGGCAAAACCGGTACGGCCCAGACGGCCGCCGGCGGCAGCTACAACGAGACGTCCTACCGCTCGTCATTCGCCGGCATGTTCCCGGCAGAGGATCCAGAGGTCGTGATCGCGATCGTCCTCGACCGGCCGCTCAACGGCTACTCCGGCGGTACGGTCGCCGCGCCGATCTTTGGCCGCGTCGCGAGCCGCTGGATCGGCACCTTCCCGACCGTCGCCGAGCGCGTGGCACCGTCCGGCACGATCGCCTCGAGGACGGCCGCGCCGGTCCCCGTCGTCAACGGCTTGCC
>NZ_JBARYR010000112.1:0-4933 GCF_049648075.1 Rubrivirga sp.
GGCGTCAGCCTGCGCGACGTCGGCCATGTCGAGGACTGGGACGAGGTCGTGATCGACGGCTCTCTCGAGGACCGGTCGTTCGTCGCGAGCTACCTCGAGGGCGACGTCGTGCGAGCCGTCGCGGCCGTCGGCCGGGACAAGGACGCCGCGGCGTTCAACGCCCTCCTGGCGCGCGGCGACACAGTGCTCGCCGACAGCGTCCGCGACGGCGCGGACTTCCAGGCCCGCCTCTGATCGCCTCGGGGCCGGCCCACTGACGTCCTCGAGGACGCCGCCCTACCGCGTCACGCTCCCGATCCACCAATCGTTGCCGTCTACGCCTTCGTAGGCGAGAATGAGCGGCTCGCCCGGGTCGTTCGAGACCGTGATCGAGCGGCCGTCTCGCGTCGAGAAGCGCGCCGTCGCGATCGCGGTCCGCTCCCCATCGACGGGCGCCCATCGTGTTCCGGTCCCCTGCAGGGCGAACGTGTAGCCGGTGCCGTCCGCGTTGATGAGGACGGACTCGCCTGCCATGAGGCGGCGGAAGTCTGACCGCGCGAGCCGCATCGTCGTCATGCCCTCGACGCCGTATCGGTCCGACGCGAACCGGGTGACCAACAAGGCCGCGTCCTCCCGCGCGGTCGGAGTAATGACCGCGCGAGTCATCGCGATGGACGAGCTCTGGACCTCCGCGATCGCATCGGCGCCGACCTCGAGGACGGTCGACGCGGCGTCGTTCTGCACGATGTCGACCGTGAGCGGGAACGATCCGTCCGGTCCAAAGACGCGGTAGGTCAGCTCCGTTCCCGCGCTCGTCAGGTCCTCGACTGCCGCGACCTCGAGGTCGCGGTCCGGCGAGGGTGCGGAGCCCGAGCAGGCGGGCAGGGCGAGAGCGAGGAGTTCGAGGACGAGAGCACACATGAGAGATCGGCTGACGTGGACCTCACGCTACCGACTTCCGCTACCTCCACCCTTGATCTTGGATCTACTCCTTGGTAAGCGCCGTGAGAAACGAGCTCTCCCCAGCCCGAACCCGAAGCAAGAACGGCTCCCCGGCCTCGATGTCGCCGATCACGTCCTCGAGGTCGCTGACGGAGGCGACCGGCTTGCGGTCCACCTCCGTGATCACCATGCCGGGCCGGATGTTGGCGTCGCGGAACGCCTCGCTCGAGCGCTCGACCTCGACGACGGCGACGCCCTCGAGGTCTTCGCCGAACTCGCGCGCGATCCGCGGCGTGACCGTCTCGAGCGTCAGCCCGTAGGCCTCCATCCGAGCGGGTGCCGCCGTCGGCTCCCGCTCGTCGTCGCGCTGTGGCCGGCGCACGTTCCCGCTGATCTGGTCGTCGCCCGGACGGCGCCCGAGCGTGACCGTCGCAGTTCGCTCGTCGCCCTCGCGGTTGTACGTGATCTCGACGGTGTCGCCCGGCCGCTTGCTCGAGATCAGCGACACGATCTGGCGGCTGTCCGTCAGCTCGACGCCGTCGACGGCGACGATGAGGTCCTCTTCGCGCAGGCCGGCATCGGCGGCCGGAGTGTCGCCGTCGGCGTCGGGCGACATTTCCTGGATGATGGCCGCACCCGGGCTGGCCCCGAACGCCCGGCGGAGAGCCGGCGAGGCCGCCTGGAACGAGATCCCGAGATATCCGCGCTCGACCACGCCCGAGTCGATCAGCTGCTCGACCGTCGACCGGACGATGTTCGACGGGACCGCGAACGAGATCCCGTTGAACGTCCCGGTCCGCGTCGCGATCGCCGAGTTGATCCCGACGATCTCGCCGCGGAGGTTGACGAGTGGCCCGCCCGAGTTGCCCGGGTTCACGGCCGCGTCCGTCTGGATGTAGTTCGAGATCGTCGTCCGTCCCCGCGGATCCGGCGCGCCGGAGTACCGCCCGACGCTCGAGACGATGCCCGACGTGACGGTGTTGGACAGGTCCTCCGAGAGCGGGCTGCCAAACGCCAGCACCCACTGCCCAACGCGGAGCTCGTCGGAGTCGCCGAACGTGATGAACGGGAAGTCGTCGCTGTCGACCTCGAGGACGGCCAGGTCGGAGAACGGGTCGGCCCCAACGACTTCGGCGTCGAACTCGCGCCCGTCGAACAGGACCACGCGCAGCTCGTCGGCCCCCTCGATGACGTGGTTGTTCGTCACGACGTACCCGTCCTCCGAGATGAACGCGCCACTACCGAGCCCGCTCTGCGTACCGTCGCCCCCGAAGGGACTTCCGCCGAACGGCGACATCAAGTCTTGCTGGCGCCGGCTCGCGACGCGCGTCGCCCGAATCTGGACGACCGCCGGGTTGACGCGCTCTGCGACGGACGAGAACGCCTGTCCCAAGTCTTCAGCCGTCGCGACGGCCTCCGCGGTGGACGTGTCCTCTTGGGCGTCGGCGCGCTCGAACAAATTGGTGACGCCACCGAGGTTGGCGGCGGAGGTCACGAACACGATGCCACCCAAAACGGCGGCCACGATGAGGAGCGTCGCGGAGACGCCTCGTTTCATGTCAAGCATGGAAGAGAGTCGATGGTATAGGTCGGCGAACGGGGGGCGTGGGGTGGAGTTGCGCACCCGGACGTACGGTTCGCCCTGGACTTGTAAACGACGGCCCTGTGACCGTGGTGCCTGGACCTCCCTAAAACGAGTCGGGGCGCCCCCCTCTAGGAGCGCCCCGACTGCTGTCCTGCGTCACACACATCGCAGGGGGTAGCCACTTTAAAACACACTCTCCGGCTCCTTCGTATGTCTCGAGCTTCCGTCGCTCCGACTGACCTGTAGACGGCCCGTATCGAGCGCCGCGCTCCGCGGTACTACTACACGAACGAGCGCGCCTCCGCCCGGAGCGACCTCGAGGGCGAACTGCCCATCGTGCCGCCGGGCACGGGCTCGCATCGTCCGCAGACCCATTCCGCCGGTCTTGGACCGGTCCCCGATCCCCTGGCCGTTGTCCTCGACCTCGAGGACGAGGTCGTTCTCGGTGAGCGAGAGGCGGATCGAGACGCGATCGGCCGACCCGTGCCGGACAGCGTTCGTGATCGCCTCCTGGGTGATCCGGTAAAAGTCGAGCTTGACGCCGTCGTTGATCTCCGTCTCAAACGTCCGGTCCTCGGTCTCCGTGTCGACGCCCAGGACTTGCTCGGCCTCTGCCGTAAGCCGGCCGAACGCCTCCGCGATCGAGATCCGGTCGAGGTCGACCGGGTCGAGGCCGAGCGAGAACGACCGGAGCATTCCCAGCGACCTCGTGACCAGATCCTTGACACGCGTCGCGTCACCGGCGAGCGCGTCGTCCTCGAGGTCGCGGGACAGGGCCGCCGCCAGCATGGACGCGCCGACGAGCGACTGGCCCACGCCGTCGTGGATGTCTTGGGCGATCCGCTGGAGCTGGTAGTTCGAGAGCTGGAGGAGGTCGTCGGCCGCGGCCCGCCCCTCGGTCACATTGGAGGCCACATAGAACAGCCGCTGAGGTCCCGGCTCCTGGATCGGGGACAGCAGGACCTCGTACGTCGCACCGTTCGACACAATGTCGAACCGGACGGGGGACCCCTCCTCACAGACCGCCTCGATCGCGGCAGACCACGACCGCGCCGGTCGGTCCTCGAGGTCGGAGAGCGGGTCGCCCTCGAGGCTGAGCCCGAGCGCGTGGGCGGCCTCGTTCTGGAGGAAGTGCGAGAACCCCGCCTCGTCCTCGACCAAGATGCCGATCGGGACCACGGAGGACTCGATGACGCTTTTGAGCTGGTCGTGCTGGCGCTGCTGGATCCGAGCGGCCTCGACGCGTTCCGTGACGTCGTTCTGAACGCCCACCATGTGAGTGGCCCGACCGGACTCGTCGGTCACGGGCGTCAGGTAGAGATCGTTATAGAAGAGCGTCCCGTCCTTCTTGTAGTTCTTGATCACGACGCCGCCCAGAAGCCTCTCGGCCTCGACCGCCTCCCGGATTTCCGCGATGTGCCCGTCCTGGTCGTCGTCGCGAGTGCCCTCGTCGAACTGCAAGAACCGGCAGTTCCGCCCGACCGCCTCGGCCCGACTGTACCCGGTCATTCGCTCGAACCCTCGGTTGACGTACACCAGCGGCTGATCGTCCGCGAGCAGGTCGGCGATCACGATCGAGTTGTCGGCTGCGTTGACAGCCTCCGCGAGCAGGTCGAGGTCCATACTCTCTGTATCGGGAGACGACAACCGAACGAGCACGAGGAGGCCTCCGTCGCCGTCGCTTTGGAACCGTGCGAGCAGCCGGGTCTGCCCGGTCGCCGTCGGGACCCGCAACGTGCGACCCCGTCCGAGCGACTCTGCAAGCTCGTCGAGGGCGACGGGTAGCTCGTCGTGCTCGTCGAAGAGATCCGTCACGGATGACCCGATAAGCGAGTCGCCAAAGATGTCCCGCGCCTCCTCGTTGGCCTCTACAACTGCGCCGTTCCGGTCGACCCGGAGAGCGGGGAACGGAATCGAGGAGGGAGGGACAGGACGTGTATCCACGAGCGGTAGACAGAGGGAAAACACTATGTGTTCCCTGGTTTCTTTCCCCATGCCCATTTTCTGCTTTTTCTGGCCTATAAGCTCCCAGGGCGTGGGTTTGGTTGTCCAAAGGCTATGTGTCAGGTGGTCATTAGCGAGTAAACTCGGAGCCTGAATATGCAAAGCCCGCCCCAGCCGGAAGGCCGAGGCGGGCTTGACGTCGAGCGGTAGACGGAGCTACGCCGTAACGGCCTCCGAATGGGCCTCGTCGTACTGTTCGCGAGTGATCTCGATACCGGCTCGCTCGAGCTTGCCCTCCAGACGCTCGTAGCCACGGTCGAGGTGGTAGACGCGCAGGACGTCCGTCCGTCCCTCGGCGACCATCCCGGCGAGAACGAGGGACACGGACGCGCGGAGGTCCGTGCTCATCACGGTCGCACCGCTCAGCGGCTTGTCCGGCCGTCCCTCAACATGGACGGTGTCGCCATCTACCTTGAGCTGGGC
>NZ_JBARYR010000113.1:0-1911 GCF_049648075.1 Rubrivirga sp.
CAGTGGGCCAGCATCTCGGCCGGGACCTGGGCCGGGTGCGGGAGCCGGACGGTCTGGGCCTGGGCGCGGGCCTCGCCCTCGGCCACGACGAAGCCTCCGCCGACGGAGTAGTAGACGGCCCGGCGGAGCGTGCCATCCTCGAGGACGGCCTCGCACGCCATCCCGTTCGCGTGGCCCGGCAACCGCTCCGACCCGTGGAAGACGATGTCGGTCTCGGGATCGAACGCGACGGGCCGACCAGCGACCTCGAGGACACGGCGCTCGCGCAAGCCAGCGACCAAGCTCTCGATTTGCTCGACCTCGATGGTGACCGGGTCGAAGCCAAGGAGCGCCAGCATCACCGCCTGATCGGTGCAGTGCCCTCGTCCGGTGAGGGCGAGCGAGCCGTAGAGGTGGACGCGGACGTGCACCACGTCCTCGAGGAGGACGCCCTCTTTCAACTCGCCGAGCCAGCGCTGGACGGCACGCCACGGCCCCAGCGTGTGCGACGACGACGGGCCGACGCCGATCTTGAGCATGTCGAAGACGCTGAGCGCCTCGGCGGGCACGGCGTCCGGCTGTGGGGTTTGCATGGGGTCAAGGTCGCACCGATCCCTGACAGATCCATCGCCGCACGCTCGCGGGCGCCGCTTCGCCCTCGGGGACGCCGACGGTGAACCGGCCCTCGCGCCCAGCTCTGCCGCGCTCAGCCGTACCCTATGGGACGACTCGCGATGAACGCCGTGCTCCTCCTCCTCGCCCTGCTCGTCCTCGCGGCGCCCGACACGCTCGACGTGCCCCTCTACGACCGAGTCGACCGCGCGCTCGACTCGCTCCGCGTCGAGCACGATCTGCCGGGCTTGGCGGTGGCCGTCCTCGAGGACGGCCACGTAGCCTTCGCGCGTGGCTACGGGTGGGCCGACCTCGAGGGCGGCCGTCCGGTCACAGCCGCAACGCCCTTCCGGATCGCGTCGCTCACGAAGCCGTTGGCGGCCAGCCTGCTCCTCCGCCAGGTCGAGCACGGCCGGCTCGACCTCGACCGGCCGTTCGCCGACTACGCCGAGGGGCACGACCGCTGGTGCCAGATCTTTACCTCGCCCGAGGTACTGGAGCAGGAGCCGGTCCTCCGCGATCTCGTGGCCGACTGGCGATGCCGGAACGAGCGCGACCGGCTCACCGTCCGCCACTACCTCACGCACACGGCCCAGGGCGAGCCGGGCGCCGCGTACCGCTACAACGGGTTCCTCTACGGCCAACTATTCCGGGTCGCCGAGGGGGTTGGAGGCCGCCCGTTCGCCGACCTTCTCCAGGACAGCCTGTTCACGCCGCTCGGAATGACGCGGACGCTCCCGAGCCAGGCGGACTCGACCCGACCGGACGTGCTTGCGGACCTCGCCCTCCCGTACCAGACCTCCACTGGCCGGCCGGAGCGGGCGGACTGGCCCCGGCCGCTCGGCGCGAACGCTGGCGCTGGCGTGGTCTCGACGGTCTTGGACCTGGCCCGGTTCGACGCGGCCCTCGATCACGGAGAGGTGATCGGATCCGAGACCCGAGATGCGTCGACGACGCCGTCTCGCTCGAGCGTGACGGGCGAGCGTCTCCCCTACGGACTCGGTTGGTTCGTGCAGGATCTCGGGGGCGAGCCGGCCGTGTGGCACTACGGGTGGCAGCCCGGAGCGTACTCGGGACTGTGGCTCCGGCTTCCGCGACGAGGGCTCACGCTCATCCTGCTATCGAACGGCGAGGAGCTGAGCTCGGGGTTCGGCCTCGGCGAGGGCGACGTCGAACGCTCTCCGTTCGCCCGAGCGTTTCTCGACGTGGTTCGTTCCTTCGGCAGGCTCAGGACAGGCCCTCGAGGGCGCTAGCCCAGCACCGCCGCCGCGTCCACGTGGTCCGGCAGCGGCCCGACGCGCGACAGCTTGAGCGCGGCCA
>NZ_JBARYR010000114.1:0-2574 GCF_049648075.1 Rubrivirga sp.
CCCGCCGGCCTGGAGGCCGGCCCGCTCCGGCAGTCCGAGCCGCGCGAGGGGTACGACCCGGCGTTCGAGTCCGACTACCCGTACTTCGCCGAGTCGGCGCGGATCGTGCAGAGCGTTCGCGTCGGACGCCGCGCGCCGCTCGGGACGCACCAGGTGAGCGGCACGATCCGCTACGCCGTCTGCGACGACAGCGTGTGCCTGCCCTCGGCGCGGACCGCGTTCCGCGTCCCGATCGTGGTCGAATGACCCGGGCGACGCTGCTGGTCGCGCTCGTCTGGTGCGGGTGTCAGACCTCGAGGCCGGACGTCTCGCCTTCAGCTTTGGTCGCTCCCGTCGAGACGGCCTCGAGGACGCAGGTGATGGCCGATGTCGCGGCCCTGGCAGACGATGCCTTTCTCGGGCGCGAGGCGGGAACGACCGGCGGCCACCTCGCGGCCCGCTACGTCGAGCGCCGCTTCGCCGAGATCGGCCTCGAGGGCGCGTTTCAGACCGGCTACCGCCAACCCGTCGCCTTGCCGACAGGCGGGGAGGGAACGAACCTGGTCGGGCGAATCCTCGGCTCCGTGTACCCGCAACAAGCGATCGTGGTCACGGCCCACTTTGACCATCTAGGCGTACGGTCAGGCCAGGTCTACAACGGGGCCGACGACAACGCGTCGGGAGTCGCGGCGATGCTCGCGGTCGCGGAGCACTACGCCGAGACGACTCCCGCACACACGATCCTGTTCGCCGCCCTCGATGCGGAAGAGGCCGGCCTGGCCGGTGCCCAGACGATGGTCACGTCTCCGCCCGTCCCGCTCGGCGCGGTGCTCGCCGTGGTCAACCTCGACATGGTATCCCGAGGCGAGCTGTGGGCCGCTGGAACGACGCACTATCCGCACCTCCGGCCCATCCTGCAGGGGCTCGACCTCGAGTTCGGACGTGACACGGGCACCGGGGCCAGCAACTGGACGGGCGCGTCGGGCCACGCCGTGTTCCACCGCCGTGGCGTTCCGTTCGTCTACTTCGGCGTCGACGGCCACTCCGATTACCACGAGCCGACGGACGACGTCGAGCGGATCGATCCGGCTGTGTTTGGCGCGGCCGTGGACACGATCCTCGAGGCCGTCGAGCGGATCGATCAGAGCCACGCGGCCTTGGTGGTGGGGCGCTAGACGCCTGTAGTGGAGCGGAGAGGTTCCGTCTTGGCGCGTCGATCAAGACGCGCGGCGCCGTAGCCGATTGGCGGAGGACCCACCACCTCGTTGCCATGTTTGCCCGAACGCTCGGCCTAGCCGTCTCGCTGATGCTGCTGGTCGCCTGCGACACCGTCGGCGTCGACACGCGCCCGCTCCCGGATGCCGACCTCGATGCGTGGGACGCAGAGATGCTCGCTGCGGTCAACGAGGCCAGGGCGCAGGGCGGCGTGTGCGGCACGGAGCGCATGGCACCCAGCGAGCCCCTCATTTGGGACGTCCGTCTCGAGCGTGCCGCGGCCCGTCACAGTCGCGACATGTCCCGCCACGGGTACATCGGTCACGTCGACTCCCGAGGGCGCGGCATCGGCGAGCGCGTGCGGGAGGCCGGGTACGATTGGTCCGTCGTCGCGGAGAACATCGCTCGGTATCGAGAGAGCATCGACGAGGTGGTCGAAGACTGGCTCGAGAGCCCCGGCCACTGCGTGAACATCCTGAATCCCGTCCTGATGGAGATGGGTTCTGCGAATGTCGACGGCAACTGGACGCAAGTGTTCGGCGTGCCTCGGTAGAAGTGCCGAGACCCACGCCGTCTCCCTACCGCAGCCGTGCCAAGGCCGCGTCCTCGAGGTCGGAGAGCGACTGCGGCGGCCTCAAGGTCGGACCAAACGGGTCGACGATCTCAGAGGTCGGGTCCACGAGCCGGCGGAGCACGGAGGTAACAGACGCGGCCAGAACGTCCGTGTGGTAGCCGCCCTCGAGGGTCAAGACCATCCGGCCGTCGCACCACTGGTCGGCGACCTCGAGGACGGCCCCGACCGCACGCGCCAAGCCGCCGATGCTCACGGTGAGGCTGGCGAGCGGGTCCAGGCGGTGCGCGTCGGCGCCGAACGAGAGCACGACGAGGTCCGGCCGGAACGACGCGCCGACGGCGGGGAGGACGGCGCGGTACAGGTCCACCACCTCGTCGCCGGTCTCGGGCTGGAGGGGCAGGTTGAGCGTCGACCCTTCGCCCGAGCCCTCACCGGCCTCGAGGAAGCGGCCGGTTCTGGGGTAGATGCCGTCTTGGTGCGACGAGACCACGAACACGCTCGCATCGTCATAGAACGCGTCCTGCGTCCCGTTCCCGTGGTGCACGTCGAGGTCTACGATCAGGACCCGCTCGGCACCCTTCGATTGCGCGTGCCGCGCCGCGACCGCTGCGTTCGACAACAGGCAGAATCCCATCCCACGGCTCGGCGTCGCGTGGTGGCCCGGCGGTCGTCCCAGCGCGAACGCCGTCCCGCCGTCCTCGAGGACGAGGTCGGTCAGCGCGAGCAGGTCGCCGCAGGCCTGCCGGGCGACCTCGAGGGACGCGCCGGTCAGGTAGGTGTCCGCATCGAGGGCGCCGCCTCCGGAC
>NZ_JBARYR010000115.1:0-6095 GCF_049648075.1 Rubrivirga sp.
AGCTTGAGCGCGCCCAGCAGGATCGACTTGCCCGCACCGGTCTCGCCCGTGATGATGTTGAGCCCGCTGTCGAACTCGACCTCAAGGCGCTCGATGAGCGCGTAGTCGCGGATGGTGAGGCTACGCAGCATGGCGACCTCGAGGACGGGAAGGCGGGCGGGACATACGGAAGGCTACGGCCTCGAGGGCGCCGTGTCACCCCGCCCGCGGTGAAGGATCGCGGCGGCTGCCGTGGAGAGGCGTTGAGGCGCGCCCTCGAAGGTGCATGGAGGAGATGGCGGACGCGGCTTGTGGCCTCGAGGACGGGAATGCGTGCGGAGGCGCGGAAGAGAAGAGGTCCGGAGGATTTCCCTATTGCGACCTCGCGGACGACCCGCGGCCTCGAGGACGGGGAGCAACTGACGGGGCAGGTTCGCGGAACAAGTGGCACCGTGTGAGCTGCCGTCTTCCATCTTCTCGGTGAGATGGGTCAGACACCTCATTTCAACGATGCCCCGCCTCATCCTCCTCTTCGCCCTCGTGGCGCTCGCCGCCTCTCCGGAGGCGCAGACCTGCACCACCTCGTGGACTGCGCCCGTCAGCGGCAACTGGAGCATCCCCTCCAACTGGACCGCTGGCGTCCCCGGCTCGGGTGCCACCGCCTGCATCCAGCAACCGGGCACGTACACCGTCAATTTCGACCAGGAACGCGCTCTGGGCGTACTCGTGCTCGGCGGCGCCTTGGGCACGCAGACGCTCACCCTCTCCGAGACGATGGCGAGCCTGGGCAGCGGCACCGTCGGACCGAACGGGCGCCTCGAAGTGCGCGGCTCGGCCAACTGCGCCTTATGCGATGGCCTGCCGCGCGTCACCGGCACGCTCACCGTCGAGGGCGTGATCACGCACATCGGCCTCACGGGCCTGCTCTCGGAGGGCGGCACGCTGGACATCGCGCCCGGCGGGCAACTGCTGGTCGATACGAGCGTCACCGGCATCAACATCGGGGCCAGCAACGTTTTCTCCACGCTCCGCGTTCGGGGCCGCGTCGTGTTCGATCCGGGCAGCGATACGCCGAACCTGACGACCCTGCACTCCCGTATCGACGTCGACGGCGGCACGTTCGATGTCCGCGCCGGCAGCGTCCGCGTGAACGGCGGCGGCCGAATCGGCGACACCACCTTCGACATCGCCGCGGACGCCGAGATGCGGTTCACGCGCGGGGGCCCTCTCGTCGTCTACGTCGCCGACGGGACGCTCACGGGCGAGCCTCAGGGCTCCCTCGTCTTCACCTTCACCACACTAGCGGCCGGCCCCGGTGGCGCCACCCTCGCCGTCGGCGGGACGGGTCTGCAGACGGAAACCAACGCCGAGTTGGGCAGCACTGGCGGCGCGTTCCTCAACACCGGCCTGTTCCGCGTCCGAAACAACGGATTGTTCATCCGGCAGGTGGTCCTCGAGAACGCGGGCACGATTCGCGTCGAGGATCAGTCGGTCATCACCCCGTTCGAAGGCGCCGTCCTGCGCAACCGCGCCGGTGCGGCGGTGGAACTGCTCGATGGCGCCAGGATTCTGGCGGGCGACGGGACGGGCCAGTTCGAAAACGCGGGCCTGCTGCACGCGCGCGTCGAGGCGTTCACGTCGCTGCGCGTCTCGTCGCTCGGCGGACGGCTCCGCAGCCAGCCCGGTTCCGAACTGCGCATCGGTAATCTCACGCGCCTCGACCTCGACCTCCCCGCCTCGGCCTCGTTTCCGGCCGGTACGCGCGTCACCGGAGACGGGACGCTCCGCATCAGCTCCACGCAGTTCTTCATCGAGGGCGAGGTCAGCCCGGGGACCGAGGTGCAGCCCATCGCGGCGCTTGGTGCGTCTGGCCGGTTCTACTTCTCGCCTACGGCCGGAGACCCGCGCCTGTTGATCGACGTGGACGCCGACGGGCAGAGCGACCGCATCGACTTCATCGGCACCGGCGGCCCGGTCTTTCCCATCCGCCCGGCCGGCACGCTCGTCGTGCGCGTGCGGCCCGGCTACACGCCCCAGATCGGCGACACGTTCACCATCCTCGAGGGCACGAACGTAAACCAGATCCAGGGCGAGTTCGCTCAGGTCGTCGCCGAAGGCGCCCTGGCCGGCATCACCTTCGTCGCCGAGTACAGCAACGCCAACCCGTCCACGATCACCGTCCGCGCCATCGAGGCGGCGCCGACGGCCACGGAGGACGAGGCGGGCGGGGCGCTCTTACTGGCGCCGCACCCAAACCCGGCGCACGGCGCCGTCGTGCTCCGTTGCCGCCTGCCATCGTCGGGCGCGGTGGACCTCCGGGTGTTCGACGCGCTCGGCCGCGAGGTGGCCGTCGTCCTCGAGGGCGAGCGCTCCGCGGGCGACCTCGAGGTCGCCTTCGATGCAGGGCGTCTATCGCCGGGCATCTACGTCGTCGTCCTCGAGGCCGGGGACGCAGTGATGACGCGCACGCTGACGGTGGTACGGTAGCGGCCAGGTTCAGGAATCGAGAGCGTCTGGTGTAACCAGCGGGACGGGCCCTCGTAGCGCCCCCATCTCATCCACACAGACCGATGACTACCGGAACCGTCACCCTCTACAACTCGACCCGCGGAACAGGCACCGTCGCGTGTGGCTCCGGCGGTCGCTTTCCGTTCACGTCCCATGCCGCCGGCCTCGAGGTCGGAGACCGCGTCTCCTTCCGCGCCGTCGGCGGCCGGACAGGGACCTACGCCCTCGAGGTCGTCCGCCTCGAGGCTGCCCCACCGGTGCGCATGACCGCGGGCCAGATCTTCGCGGCACATCGTCCGATGCAGACGGCCGGCTCGGTCTTCGCAGTCTAAATCGCCGTCCTCGAGGACGCCTGCGAACGCGGGTCGGCTCCGAGGGCGAATCGGTTGGAGTGCGTAGCGCAACTCCAATCCGATAGGTCGGCACAGTCAGCTGGTCGAGGGATCTCGACGCTGACCAGATTGACGCACGGCTACAGAGCGGCCTCGAGAACGGACCGATTGGTCTCCGCCCTCGAGGCCGTCCTCATTTCACCCGCGGCCGTGGCAATGCTTGTACTTCTTGCCCGACCCACACGAGCACGGCTCGTTCCGGCCGACCGACTTCTCGACGCTCACTGGCATTGGTTTGGCCGTGGGATCGCGGTCCGCTGACGAAGCTCCGTCACCGCCGACGTTGGCCGCGTAGTCCGGCGTCGCCGCCTCCTGCGTGGCCGTGGCACGGCTCGCGTCCAAGCGCGGCTTCGAGACCTGCTGGACGCGCCGCGCCGCCTGGCGCTGGCTGTCGCCCTGAACGAGGGGTCCGGCCTTGAAGACCAACCCGATCACCTCCTCGTCGACGGTCTGGACCAACTCCTTGAAGAGCTTGAAGGCCTCCATCTTGTACTCGATGAGCGGATCCTTCTGGCCGTAGGAGCGCAGCCCGACGCCTTGCTTCACCTCGTCGAGGTCGCGCAGGTGCTCGGTCCACTTCTCGTCGATCACCGATAGAACGGCCGCGCGCTCGAGCGCGTCGTTGATCTCCTGGCCTTGCGACTCCAGGACGGCCTCCGGCGTCACGGTCGCCCGGAGCACCTTTCGGCCGTCGGTAAAGTCGACGAACAGCTTCTTGGGCCGCTTGTCCTCCTCGGCCTTGTCCATCATGTTCCGGGCCGACGTGTAGAACGGCGACGCCAGCGCCGACCGCTTGCGGCGGTAGTGCGCCGTCGCCTTGTCGAGCGCGTGCTCGATGAGACCGTCTTCGCCGAGCGAGTGCGCCGTGACCGGGTCGACCTCGAGGTCGAACGCCAGGTGCCGGATCAGCGCCTCGCGGATCTCCTCGATGTCGCCGTTGCCGTAGTGCTCCTGGACGATCCGCTCGACCAAGCCGCGCAGCATGTCCAGGATGTCGCCCTTGAGGCGGTCGCCCTCGAGGGCGTGCATGCGGCGGTCGTAGATGACCTCTCGCTGGGCGTTGAGAACGTCGTCGTACTCGAGCTGGCGCTTACGCGACGCAAAGTGGTTCTGCTCGACCTTGGTCTGGGACCGCTCGACGCCCTTGGTGAGCCACTTGTGGGTCAGAACCTCGTCCTCCTCCATCCCGAGCTTGTCCATGATCTTGGCCGTCCGGTCGTGACCGAACAGGCGCATCAGGTCGTCCTCGAGGGAGACGTAGAACTGGCTGAAGCCCGGGTCGCCCTGGCGGCCGGCACGTCCTCGAAGCTGCAGGTCGATGCGGCGGCTGTCGTGACGCTCCGTGCCCAGGATGGCCAGGCCGCCTAGCTCGAGGACGCCCTCGCCGAGCTTGATGTCCGTACCGCGACCGGCCATGTTGGTGGCGATGGTGACGGAACCCTTCTGGCCGGCCTCAGCCACGATTTGGGCCTCGCTCTGCGCACGCGAGGCCTTGGCATTTAGGACGTTGTGCTTGATGTTCGCGCGCTGCAACAGCCGCGACATCTGCTCCGACGTCTCGACGGACGCCGAGCCGATCAGGAGCGGCTGGCCCGTCTCGTGGATCTCCTCGATCCGGTTGACGAGGGCCTTGTACTTGGCCCGCTTTGTCTTGTAGATCAGGTCGTCGTCGTCGTCGCGCGCGATGGGCCGGTTGGTCGGGACGACGACCACGGGCAGGTCGTAGATCTTCCCGAACTCCTCGGACTCGGTCTCGGCCGTGCCCGTCATGCCCGCCAGCTTGGCGTACATGCGGAAGTAGTTCTGGATCGTGATCGTCGCGTAGGTCTGCGTCGCCGCCTGGACCTTGACCTTCTCCTTGGCCTCGATGGCCTGGTGCAACCCGTCCGAGTAGCGACGGCCCGGCAGCACGCGGCCGGTGTGCTCGTCGACGATCATCACCTTGTCGTCCTGCACGATGTACTCCTTGTCCTTCTCGTACAGCGTGTAGCCGCGCAACAGCTGGTTGACGGCGTGGATGCGCTCGGACTTCTCCGAGTACTGCGTGTAGAGCTGGCGCTTGGCCTCCTCGGCCTCGTTGCGCAGCACGCGCAGGTCGTTGTCGAGCTTGTTCTGCCGCTTCTCCTCATCGAGGCTTTCGTCGGCCTGGAGCGAGTCGATCAGGTCCGCTTTCTTCTCTTGGTAGTCCCGCTCGATGACGGCGATCTCCGAGCCGACGTCGGGGATGACGAAGAACTCCGCGTCCGTCCCGGCCGCCCGGCCGATGGTCTCGCGGCCCTTGTCCGTCATCTCAATCTGGTGCTGGGCCTCCTCGAGGGCGAAGTTTAGCGGCTCGTCGACCTCGGGCATCCGCTTGGCGGACTCGGCGAGGTAGATGGCCTCGACCTTGCGGATCAGGACCTCGACGCCGGGCTCGCCCTTGAGCTTGATGAGCTTCTTGTTGCGCGGGAAGCCACGCTGGGAGCGCAGGAGTGCCAAGCCGGCCTCGTCGCGCAAGCGGCTCGCCTGCTTTTTGTCGCCGTTCGCCTCCAAGTTGTCCGCCTCGCGGAGCTTGCGCTCGGCGTCGGAGACGTAGCCGGCGACGAGCTTCTGCTGGTCGCGGACCAGGCGCTCGACGGCGGGGTTGAACTCCTTGAACTCGTCGATCGACGCCTGGGGGACCGGGCCGGAGATGATCAACGGCGTCCGGGCCTCGTCGATCAGGACCGAGTCGACCTCGTCGACGATGGCGTAGTGGTGGTGCCGCTGGACGAGCTGGTTCGCGTCGACCACGAACGAGTTGTCTCGCAGGTAGTCGAACCCGAACTCGTTGTTGGTGCCGTAGGTGATGTCGGCGCGGTAGGCGCCGCGGCGGCCGGGGCTGTGCGACGGGTGCTTGTCGATGCAGTCGACGGTGAGCCCGTGGAACTCGAAGATGGGCGCCATCCACTCGGCGTCACGTTGGGCGAGGTACGGGTTGACCGTCACGACGTGGACGCCGCGGCCGACGAGCGCGTTGAGGTAGATCGGCGCGACGGACGTCAGCGTCTTGCCCTCACCCGTCTTCATCTCGGCGACCTGTCCTCGGTGGAGTACCGTCCCGCCCAAGAGTTGGACGTCGAAGGGCACCATCTGCCACTCGATCTCGGCGCCGCCGGCCTCCCAGGTTTTGCCGACGAACCGGCGGCAGGTCTCCTTGACGACGGCGAATGCTTCCGTCATCACGTCGTCGAGGAC
>NZ_JBARYR010000116.1:0-4344 GCF_049648075.1 Rubrivirga sp.
AGGGGTCGGAGGGCGGAGCCGCGGTCGGGGACACGATCGCGGCGAGCGGCGTCGCGTCGGCGCCTAGGTGGTCGCGGAGCGCGTCCTCGAGGGCGGCGTCGCGGTGGTCGTAGTCGAGCGTCTGGTACACACGCCGGACCTCCGAGAGCGCCGCGGCGAGCGCCGTCGCCTGGTCCTCGAAGGGGTTCGCGAAGGCCGCGCCGAAGACGGTCCGGTCGAGGTCGTCGGCGACGAGCCGGTCGCGGTCGATCTCGACGACGATCTCGAAGGGTCCCAGTTGGATCTTGTTGCCGTCGGTCACCGGCGACCCCGACGTTCCGATGCGTGCGCCGTCCAGGAACGTGTGGTTCTTGCTCCCCATGTCGAACACGCGCAACGCGTCGCCCTCGACGCGTAGTTCGGAGTGGCGCTTGCTCACGACGCGGTTGGGGTCGTCGAGGGGTAAGTCGCACGTTCCGGCTCGTCCGATGACGACGGTGTCTTGCTCGAAGACGTACGTGCGCGGCGGAGCCTCTCGCTCCGTGTTGACAACGCTCAGCTTGACTCGCATAAAAGTGTGCCGCGCCGTCAGGCGTCGGCGGTCGCGTCGAGGGCGGCGCGGAGCGAGCGGGCAAAGGCGCCGGCCGTCGCGAAGCGCTGCTCCGGGGAAGGGTGGACGGCGGCTCGGAGCGCCGTCACGACTCCCCAATCTACAGACGCCCATACCGAGTCCGGCGCAATCCCCGACGGCGTAGCCGGCATGTCGAGGACGTCCTCGACGCCGCCCAGCACCCACGGGACGTCCTGGGCGCGCTCCGTCAGAACCTCGTAGGCGATCAGTCCCAGTGCGTAGACGTCGGTCTGGGCGCTCACCGTCTCCGACAGGACCTGCTCCGGCGCCGCGAACTCCGGCGTGATCGCCTGCGCCTCGTTTCCGACCTCGAGGTCGTGCCCATGAGCCAAACCCAAGTCCAACACGGTCACGTCACCCGTCCCGCGGACGATCAGGTGCGCCGGCTTGAGGTCCGCGTGGACGAATCCCGCGTCGTGCAGCACGCCGACAGACTCGCACATCGAGGCCGCGACCTCGAGCCGGCCCCGGGCACGGAGCGGTTTGGCGTGGTCCGTGACGCACTCGCCGTCGACGACCTCGAGGGCGAGGTAGGGGCGCCCGTCGTGGTGCTGGCCCGCGTCGTACAGGGCGGCGACCGTGGGAGCTGAGAGGTGGCGGAGGACGTGCGCCTCCGCATCGAACAGCGCCAGCGTGTGAGGGCTCAGGCGTCTCGCCAGCTTGAGCGCAGCTTGGAGCGTTCCCGAGGGCGTCACCCTCGAGGCCGAGTAGACGCAGCTGCCCCCGCCGCGCCCGATCTCGTCCTCGAGCGTCCAATGGCCGACCCGCGCCGGGTACTCCGTGTCGAGATCGTCGGAGCGGCGGAGCGGCCCGTCCATCAGGCGCGCGAAGAACGCCTCGGCGTCGGTCGACCTTCCTGGACGGGGCACGGCTAGCTCACGCTGAGCTCGTCGAAGAGCCACGAGCGAGCGGCGCGCCAGCTTCGCGTGACCGTCGCTGGAGACAGGCCCAGCGTGTCCGCGGTCTCGTCGACGGTGAGCCCGCCGAAGAACCGGCACTCCACCACGCGGACGCCCCGTTTGTCGCGCCGTCCCAACCGCTCCAGAGCCTCGCCGATCCCGGCGATCTCAGCGGCGTCGGTGCGGGTCATCACCATGTCGGTCGCTTCGTCGAGGGCGACCGGGCGCCGGCCGCCGCCTCGCTTCTGTGCGCACCGAGACTCGGCGTAGGTGAGCAGCACTTGGCGCATCGCCCTCGAGGACGTCATCATAAAGTGCGCGCGGCTTCGGAAGCGCATCGTGGACCGGGCCAGCTTGAGATACGCCTCGTGGACCAGGGCGGTCGTGCAGACGGAGGGCGTCCCGAAGGAGCGGACGCGGTGCGCGTGGGCGATCTGGCGGAGCTGGGCGTACACCCGGGCGCATTGCTGCGGGTCGTCGGTGCGGTGCCCGAGGATGTCCAGAAGGTGGGCGACATCCTCATCGAGGTCGGTGTCGGTGGCCGGAGCCCAACCGGCCGGTGCCGCCGGCGGCGCAGGAGCAGGGAGCGTGTCTGTCATCAGGGAGTTTGGGATCGGAATGGGGAGCGCGATCGGGACGGCCCGTTCGCGGGTCTGGTCAATCTGGTCAGGCGGTGAGGGCGGCGCTTGTCTGTGCGTCTCATTCTGTTGTCTGTGCGTCTCATCCGGCGTTTTTCGAAGAGGGGGAGTTCGTCTCCCGAAAGCACCACTATGCGGTGCGGGGCCGTCCTCGTCTTGTCTCAGCGTGTCAATCTGTTGTCTGTGCGTCCCATTTGAGCGTGGCCGGCGCCGCCGACCCGCCATGTGCGGCGGGTGGACCAGGCCAACGACGCACGTGAGATCTCTCGAGCCGGCCGTTCACAGGACTCGGCTACCACGAGCGCACCGAGTCCGGTCAGAACCGGTCACCCTGACCTACGCCGATGATAGACCAGGCGGATCAAACTTCTGCCGGAAGGGGCTCCGCCTCGGTTTTCTCGATGTCACGTCCGGGCCTGTCGTGTAACCATTGTACGTAAACGACAAACGGCCCGCAGCTAACGGTATGTAACCGTTGCTGCGGGCCGCACGGAGGCGAACCGATTTGAGCCGACTAGGGGCGGCGGAACCGGACGAGCAGGGTGCCGCGGTTGCTCCGCTGGTCTCGGTACGTGTCCGGGTCGAACGACTCGAGGTCGATCCCGGTCAGGTTGAGCTGACCCTCGAGGACGGTCGGGCGCTCGCCTTCGTAGTCGAGCGAAAACTCGGACGGAAGCAGAAGTTGGTCGAGGTCGTCACGGTCGTTCTCGGTCACGGCCTCGAACGTGGCCCGTCTCGAGTTGGCCTCGACGCGCAGGCTGATCAGGCTCGACCGGCCGCCGCCGGCCGGGAACACGATGATCTGAGCATCGCCGTCGCCGAACACCTGGAGCTCGGTGTCATTCGCGTCCAGCCTGGCGCCGACGTCTGCCTCGGGGAGCGCTGGCGTGGAGGGGTCGAACGACAGGGCGTCCAGGGAGTAGCGGCCCTGGATCCGTTCGAGGGCGCTGTCGCTGCCGCCGGAGTCGCAGCCGGTCGTGAAGAGGGCGAAAGCGGCGAGGAGGAGGAGAGGGCGGTGTAGCATCGGCAGAAGGGCGGTCGCGGGGGGAGCCCTATCTACGAATGGGCCGGCGCGTTGGTGCCCATAGCGCTCGCAGACGGGTTCTGAAGAGCCGCCGCGTTCGCCCTCGACGTCACGTCGGGGCCAGCGCGGCCTCGAGGACGACCCCGCGATCAGGCCGACTCTGGCTCGGATCCGTCATCGTCCTCGAGGCCGGCGAACAGCGGGTCTGCAGATGCCGATGCCTCCGCGGCCGCAGAGAGACCGGCCGGAGAACCTTCGCGGCGTCGCCGTGTGAGCCTCCCACACGAGACCCCCTCGCGGCCGACAGTCGGGAGGTGCCCAGTGGCAACACGACGAGGCATGAGCTTCCACCCTACCGCGTTGACCTCCGCCTCCCACCAGATTGCCGATGACATCCTCTGACCTCGATGCTCTCGTCGGCTTGACGCGAGGGCGCCGTTTGACCGTCCTCGCTGGCGCCGGCATCTCGACCGAGTCGGGCATCCCGGACTATCGCGGTCCCGAGACGC
Organism: Rubrivirga sp.; assembly: GCF_049648075.1. Taxonomy (GTDB): domain Bacteria; phylum Bacteroidota; class Rhodothermia; order Rhodothermales; family Rubricoccaceae; genus Rubrivirga. Next base: position 3,681 of record NZ_JBARYR010000116.1, read on the forward strand.
AGCACGTCAAGCGGCGCCCTGTCCAGTACGACGACTTCGTCCGGGACGCGTCGGCGCGGCGCCGGTACTGGGCGCGGGCCAGCCGGGGCTGGGCGCGGATGACCCAGGCCCGACCCAACACAGGCCACCGCGCGCTCGCCGACCTCGAGGACGCGGGACTCGTCGAGGGCGTGATCACTCAGAACGTGGACGGACTGCACCAGGCGGCAGGCTCGTACCGCGTGGTCGAATTGCACGGGTCGCTGGCGTCCGTCGTCTGCCTCGAGTGCGGCCACCGGCTCTCGCGGGCAGAGGTCCAGGCGCAGATCGGGACGCTCAACCCCGGCTGGACGCGCGCGGCGACGGCCCAGCAAATCGCACCCGACGGCGACGCCGAGATCGCCCTCGAGGACGGCTTCGTCGCCCCATCGTGTTCCGTCTGCGGCGGCGCGGTCAAGCCCGACGTGGTGTTCTTCGGCGAGTCGGTCCCGAAGTCCAGGGTTGCGACCTCGAGGGCGATGGTCCCGGCGGCCGACGCGCTGCTGGTCGTCGGCTCGAGCTTGACGGTGTACAGCGGCTACCGCTTCGTGCGGCAAGCGGAAGCGGAGGGGACGCCCGTCGCGATCGTCACGCTGGGCGAGACGCGCGGCCATCGACACGCTACCGTCGCCCTCGATGCGAGGCT
>NZ_JBARYR010000117.1:0-14549 GCF_049648075.1 Rubrivirga sp.
AGTCGTTGCGAGCCGAGCGGTCCGCCCTCGATGACAAGGCCGCGCTGTTCCGGGGCATCGAGTCGCAGCGGCATCAGGTCTCGCTCGACCTGGAACGAAAAAAGGCCGAGGCCCAGCGCGAGGTCGATTCGCTATCGGCCGCCCTTGATCGACTGGGCCGACAAATCGAGGCCGACACGACCCTCCTCGCGGACGGCGAGACGGCGCGGGCCGCTCTCAAGCAGGCGGAGAAAGCCAAGGCCGACCTTGCTCGCCTCGACGCGCAACGTGCCGAGCGGGACCAGAAGAACGCCCGCATCGACACGATCGACAAGCGACTGGCCGCTCAGAAGGGCGTCCTGGAGGGGCAACGCGGCCAGGTGATCGAAGAGGGCAAGCGGCTCAAGGCGGAGACCGAGACGGCCTCTGCTCCCGACCTCGATGCGCTCCAAGCGGCGGTCGCCTCGGCTATGGCGGCCCACGCACGTCGTGAGGCCATCCACGGCGAGGGGACCGAGGCCGGCGCGACGGTCAAGAATCTCGAGGCCGAGATCCGCCGCATCGAGGCCGACAAAACGCGGATCGAGGCGCGGTTGGCCAAGCTCGACCAGTCGGACGACGACGTGTGCCCGACGTGCGGGACCGCCTTGACAGAAGCGCATCGCCTCGAGGTCGCCGAAGACCTCCGATCGGACCTGCGCGCCCTCGAGGACGCCCGCCGCTCCGCCGACGGCAAGCGCGCTCAGGCCGTCAAGCGCAGGGACGACCTGAGGTCCGAGTTTACGTCGCTCGCGTCCGTCCTCGAGGCCGGGCAGGAGGCGGAGAAGGCGTTGTCGCAGCGAGCGGAACAGGCCAAGCGCGCCGCCGAGCGAGCTCAGCGCCTCGAGGACTTGCGGGCGACCGCCCTGCGTCTCGGCAAGCGCCTGGCGGACGAGGACTACGAGCCCGAGCTCCGCGCCGAGCGGACTATGCTGATGGACGCCCTCGAGGCCGGCGCCTACGACCAGGTTGCGCACGAAGCGGTCCGGCGTGACGCGTCACTTCACGAGCACTGGTCCCGCCAGGTCCGGGCTCTCGACGTCGCCACGGAGCGTCTGGCCGAGTCGAAGATCGACCGCGACCGGCGCTCCAAGGCTCTTGGCGACCGGCGCGACCAGATCGACCGCGGCGTGCCCTTCCAAGACGTGACGGCTCGCCTTGCGATGCTCGCGACGCAGATCGAAAGCCTGGGCTACGACGCGGCCTCTCACGAGGCGATCAGCGCCAAGCTCGAGCATCTGAAAGACGCCCCGCAGCGCCTGACGGAGTTGCTGGAGGCTCGGCGTCGCCGCGCTGAGTTGGCCGAGCAGTCCAAGCGGCTCGCTGACGACCGTGCCGCCCTCGAGGGCGAGACCGTCACGCAACGGAAGCGACTGTCCAGTCTCGAGGCGTCACTGGCGGCTCGCGCTGAGGCGGTCGAGGTCCACAAGCAGGCCTCGGCCCGGCGCGCGGCCGCGAGCCAAAAGCTGTCGACGGCGCAAGGCCAGCTCGGCGCCCTCGATGAGCGTCTGGCACGGGCGGGACGCGACCGCGACCGCTTGAAGGAAGCCCGCAAAGAGCTCCGGGCCGTCAAAAAGGAACGTGCGCTGTTCGGGCACCTGCGCCGCGCGTTCGGCAAGAACGGCATTCCGTCGCTCATCATCGAAGAGACGCTGCCCGAGATCGAGGAGCGAGCAAACGGGTTGCTGGACCGACTCAGTCGAGGACGGACCCGCGTCGCCCTCGAGACGCTCAAGGACAAGAAGACGGGGGGCGGGACGAAGGAGACGCTCGACATCCGCATCACGGACGACCAGGGCGTCGCTCGGTCCTACGAGACCTTCTCCGGCGGGGAGGCCTTCCGCGTCAACTTCGCCCTGCGCATCGCCCTAAGCCAGATGCTCGCCGAGCGCTCCGGCACCCAGATCCGCACGCTCGTGATCGACGAGGGGTTCGGGACGCAGGACGCCGAGGGCTTGCAACGTCTGATCGGCGCGATCCGAGCGATCCAGGACGACTTCCGCACGATCATCGTGATCACGCACCTGGACGAGCTCAAGGACGCGTTCCCCGTCCGCATCGAGGTCCGAAAAGAGCCCGTCACCGGCTCCACGTTCGACGTGATCGGCGCCTAGCGTCCTCGAGGACGGGGACTTCCCGTCGTCGGGATCAGTGGACCGACGCCGCGGCGCCGCACCAGAACCACGCCCGCGATCACCAGGGCGCCGCCGAGCGCCTGGACGAGCGTGACCGTCTCTCCGCGCAGGGCCACGCCTGCCGCCACGCCGACGACCGGCACCAGGTTCGAGAACGCCGCCGTCCTCGAGGCGCCGACGACCGAGACCGACTGGTTCCAGATCGCGTACGCGAGCCCTGTCGACAGGCCGCCCGAGAACAAGAGCGCCCCGACCTCGAGGGCGCCGATCCGGCTCCAGTCCATCTGGGACTGCTCGGGGAGGGCCAGCAGGACCAGGCCAGGGAACGACAGCAAGACGCCCCAGAACGAGAGCCCGAGCGCCGATGCGCCACGGTCGAGGAGGGGACGGCTGAGCGTGGTGTACAGCCCCCACGCCAGCGCCGCGGCGAGCATCAGCAAAACGCCCGACCGACCGCCCTGGAAGGCCGCGCCAGGATTCCCCGCGACCACGAGACCGACGCCGCCCAAGCTGACCGCGAGTCCGATCCATCCGGCTACGAGAAGCCGTTCCTGTTTCAACACGTGCGACGCGACGGACGTCCACGCCGGACTCGTCGCCATCATTAGCGCCGCCGTCCCCGACGACACGCGGTCGATCCCCAGGATGAACATAAGCTGGTAGACCAACACCCCCAGCAGCCCGACGCCGACGACCCGAGTCCACCCGATCTCAAACGTCGACGCGAGCCCTTGTCCTCGATGCCGCGCTTCTCGCCGGTAGAGCACGGCCAGGACTGTGAGCGAGACCGCGAACCGGAGGACGTTGACCGTGAAAGGCGGCGCGACCTCGAGTGGTACTTTAATGACCGCGAAGTTGACACCCCACACCAGGATGACGGCGAGCAGTGCGAGCTCGGATGCGGTCTTGGACACGGAGTTTCGGGGGACGCGTCAACGTAGCCCCTCGACCCGTCCACGCTCGTTTGTCCGTTTAACCACACGCGTTCTCCATGCCGTCGCCAGGGATCCGCAAGCTGTACTACTCGATCCGCGAAGTCGGTGAGATGACGGAGTTGAAGCCCCACGTCCTGAGATACTGGGAGACGGAGTTCGACGCGCTGAGTCCGAAGAAGAACCGCGCCGGCAACCGCGCCTACACCGAGCACGACCTCGAGGTCGTCCGTCGCTTGAAGGCACTTCTCCGAGACCAGAAGTACACCATCGAGGGCGCTCGGCTGGCGCTCGAGCGAGAGGACCGAGGCGACGGGGCCGGTCTCGCGTCGCTGCCGGTCGAAGATCTCCGGGACCTCCGTGCGTTTTTGTCGGACGTGTTGCGCCGGCTCTGACCCGCCGTCTAGTTTCGGCCTCCCCATCGGGTAGTGGCGCAGCCAGGTAGCGCACCAAGCTGGGGGCTTGGGGGTCGTGGGTTCAAATCCCGCCTACCCGACTCGACTGCCCGGTCTTCATCGCGAAGGCCGGGCAGTTTCGCGTGGGGACGAACCTGTGCCCCGTTCAGGCGTGGACTACCTTCGACTGCCCCCACCGCGCGCCTGTGTCCTCGACGTCCTCCTTCGAAGCCGATCTCAAAGCCGCTCGCGAAGCGCGTGGGCTGTCGCTCCCCGAGATTCAAGACCAGACGCGCATCCCGGTCGATGTCTTGACTCGATTTGAGGCTGGGGACCTGGTGCGGGACCCGACCTTCAACGAGGTCTACCTCAAGGCCTTCCTCAGGTCCTACGCGAAGGCCGTAGGAGTTTCCCCGAGCAAGGCCGTGACGGCTTTCGCCGATCAAAAGGCAGGGCGCTACGCCGGGTCGCTACACCCCGACTTCGATCCGGCATCTGCCCCTGCGCCGAGCACGCCGAAAGCGCCCCCGCGGGAGCCTCGCGCTGTCCAAGAACCGACGGCACCAACGACTACGGCCGCGGCCTCGAAGGCGCCCGCGGTCGATGCGCTCTCGAGGACGCCGGACCCGACGGCTCGTCCCCGACCCACCGAGGCGCCTAGAACGCTCGCAGAAGCGCGCGTCAACCGCCCGGCGGTACCGACCGCGAAGCACTCTTTCGACAAGAACTGGGGCGCGATCCTGGGGTTGTTCGGCTTGCTCGTCGTGGGATTGGCCGCGGCGATGTACTTCCTGGTCTTCGCCGGCGACGACGTCGAGGACGTGGCCGAGGACACGGACGTGATTGCCGTCGGTGAGGGGCCGGACGTCGCGATCGACTCGTCTGGTATTGGGACTGGCGCCGTCGCCGGTCCGCGGTTTCAGCGCCCGATCAGCGTCACGGTGACGGCCGGTGCCGACGGCCTCCAGTGGTTCCGTGTGACCCAGGACGACGGTGAGCGGACACCCTACTGGATCGACGGCGGCACGTCTCAGACCTTCGAGGCCGATTCATCGGTCGTGCTCTGGGGCGAAGGCAATCAAGGGGACACGGCCTATGCGTTCGACGAAGCCACGGTCGAGCTTCAGGGACAGCGCTTTACGCCAACCTCGGGTCGTGCCCTCGACATCAATGCAGCGACGGGCCAGGCTCTGTTGGACTCCCTCGCTTCGGCTCCGTCGTCGCCCGCACCCGCGCCGGCCGGCGAGTAGATGGACGTCGTCAGCGACGCTCTCGAACTGAGCCGGCGCATCGACGCCCTCGAGGACGGTCCGCAGGGCCTCAACCTCGAAGGCGCGTCCGCGCTCGCGTCGAGTCTCAAGCCCGTCCTGACTCAGCTGCAGGACGCCTACTACCGACAAGGGGAGAGCTTGATCGGTGACAGCCAGTACGACCGGCTGTTCCGTGCGCTTCGCGCCCTCGAGGACGAGCATCCATCCCTCGTTGCACCCGACTCGCCGACGCACCGGGTCGGCGGGGCGCCGCTCGAGGGGTTCGACAAGGTCTCTCACCCGGTCCCGCTCTTGTCGCTCTCCAACGCGTTCGACGGCGATGATCTGAGAGCGTGGGCCGAGCGCGTGATGAAAGGACTCGAGTCCGTCCTCGAGGACGGGGAAGCCGTCCGGTTCGGTGCCGAGCTCAAGATCGACGGGCTCGCCCTGGCGCTGACCTATGACCGCGGCACGCTGAGCCGGGCTGCGACGCGAGGCAACGGCTCCGTCGGCGAGGACGTGACCCAGAACGTCCGCACGATCCGCTCGATCCCGCTGTCCGCACCCGACGCCCCGTCCTCGATGGAAGTGCGCGGCGAGGCGTACCTGGCGCGGTCGCGCTTTGAAGCGCTTAACGAGAAACTGGTCGAGGCCGGAGAGAACCCGCTGGCCAACCCCCGGAACGGCGCCGTGGGGAGCCTCCGGCAGCTCGACTCCACGATCACCGCCGGCCGTGGCCTCGACTTTTTCGCCTACGGCCTCGGCCCCGTCGAGGGCGAGATCCCCGACCGCCAGTCCGCCGTCCTCGATTGGCTCGACCAGCTCGGGTTCACGACCGGACCCGAGCGCGGCACCTTCGACGACATCGACGAACTCGTCGCCTTCTGCGAAAAATGGGCCGGCGCGCGCGACACCCTCGACTACGAGATCGACGGGGTCGTGGTCAAGGTCGACCGGCTCGACTACCAAGACGTCCTCGGTCAGGTCGCGACGGCGCCCCGGTGGGCGATCGCGTTCAAGTTCCCCGCTCGCGAGGCGACCACGCGGCTCCTCGACATCGAGCACAACGTCGGTCGGACGGGCGTCATCAAGCCGCTCGCCGTCCTCGAGCCCGTCGAGGTCGGCGGCGTCCAGGTCTCCCGAGCGACGCTCCACAACGCCGACTACATCACGTCCCGCGACATCCGCATCGGCGACGACGTCGTGATCAAACGCGCCGGCGACGTGATCCCGGCCATCGTCGGACCGGTGCAGCCCGACCCCGATCGCGCGGCGCCGGTCTACGTCCCACCGGCGGTGTGCCCCGTGTGCGCGCGCGCCGTCGAGCGCCCGGAGGGAGAAGCCGACATCCGCCACGTCGAGGGAGGATGCCCGGCTCAGCTCAAGCGAGCCATCGAGCACGTCGCCGCCCGGAACGCCCTCGACATCGACGGCATGGGCACGAAGATCGCGGCCCTGCTCGTCGAGGTCGGACTGGTCGAGGATCTGCCGGACCTGTTCCGCCTCATCACCCGCCGCGACGATTTGCTCGCCCTCGAGGGGTTCAAGGAAAAAAAGGTCGACAACCTGATCGCCGGCCTCGAGGCCGCCCGCAGTCGGCCGCTCGCCCGGCTGCTGTTCGGGCTCGGGATCCGCCACGTCGGGCAGACCGTCGCTCGAGACCTCGTCGCTCACCACGAGTCGCTCGAGGAGCTGGGGCAGGCCGATCAAGAGAGCCTCGAAGCGATCGACGGCATCGGCCCGATCGTGGCCGAGAGCGTCGTCGACTGGTTCGCGGACGACGCCAACAAACGTGTTCTCGCGGAGCTCCGCGACTTGGGCGTCAGCACGGTCCGCCTCGAGGGCGAACGCGTCGCCCAGGACCAATCCGACGCCGCGCTGACGGGCGTCACGGTCGTGGTGACCGGCACGCTCCCCACCTTGACGCGGCCCCAGGCCAAGAGCCTCATCGAGGACGCGGGCGGTAAGGTCACTGGGAGCGTGTCTAAAAAGACGGGGTTCGTCGTCGCCGGTGAGGCCGCCGGATCAAAGCTCGCCAAGGCCCACGAGCTCGGCATCCCCGTCCTCGATGAGGACGGCCTCTACCGCGTCCTCGAGGGCGAGCCCGTCCCCGTCCTCGAGGACGAGGCGGCCTCGGACAGCGCTTCGGAACAAGGCGAGACGGGAGAGGAAGCGCAAGCGGACCTGTTCGGCTCGTGATCGAGTCGGCCAGAAGCGCGTTCGCGCGCCGGGCGCTCCGCGAGTCACTCGAGCGTCGCAGCCCCATCGGCGCCGAGCCAGATCCCCGATCGAGGTCGGTGATGATCGTTCTTCCCGACGACGAGCCCGGGCAACGGGCGTCGTGGTCGTTCATCCGGTCTATCGACCTCGAGGCCGCTCGCATCCAGGTCGTCGGCCTCGGTTCCACCGGCGTCGGCGTGCCCGACGCCTTCGCGGGGCACGTTCGGGTGATCGGGGAGTCCGACCTCGACTGGAGGCGGCTGCCACAACGCAGCGTTCGGGATGAGGTGTGGGCCTCGAGGCCGCACGTCGCGATCAACCTCTCGGCTCCTGACAGCCTTGCGGCAGCGATCTTGGTGGGTGCCTCTCCCGCCCAGGTTCGCGTCGGCCGCTACGACCTCTCTCGCGAGTCGTGCTACGACCTGATGATTCAGGGGGAGCCGACGGCGGAACGTGCGGCAGACGTTCTCAGCCGGCTCCTTCAGAAGGTCGATCCGCCCATCCTCCCGCTCCGCTAGCGCATGCTGACTCCCATCGATCTCGTCGTTCTCGTTGCGTACGCGATCGGCATCGTGATCTTCGGTCTCCGGGCCGGCGGGCAGCAAACCTCGACGACCGACTATTTCCTTGGTGGCCGCGACCTCCCGTGGTGGGCCGTCTGCTTCTCGATCGTCGCGACGGAGACGAGCACGCTGACGGTAATCGGCGTCCCCGCCGTCGCCTACGGCGGGTCGATGACCTTCCTCCAACTCACGATCGGCTACATCATCGGCCGTGTCGTGGTCGCGAGGGTCTTGCTGCCGAGATACGTCAGAGGCGATATGCAGACGGCGTACGCGTTCCTCGGCGAGCGATTCGGCGACCGGATGCGGGGGGCGGCCTCGGTCACGTTCCTTGTCACGCGGTTACTGGCGGATGGTGTCCGTCTGTTCGCCACCGCCATCCCGATTCAGGTCATCGTTCGAGCGGCCGGCTTCGAGGTCGGGTACCCGACGGTCATCCTCGCCATCGGCATTGTGACGGCCGCCTACACCTACGTCGGTGGTCTCAAGGCCGTCGTCTGGATGGACGTCGTGCAGATGCTGGTGTACGTCGGCGGCGCCATGATCGCGCTCGGTCTGCTTTTGTCGGGACCTTCTGCCGGGTCGTGGGACGCCGCCCTCGAGGCCGGTAAACTGGCCGTCGTCGACCTCGGTGACGGGCCGTTCGGGTCGTTCATGACGTCCCCCTACGTGTTGCCCGTCGCGGTGATCGGTGGCGCCGTGTTTGCCATGGCATCGCACGGAACCGACCAGCTCATCGTCCAGCGAGTGCTCGCGTGCCGGACGCTCGAAGACTCGCAGCGGGCGATGGTCTGGAGCGGCGTGTTCGTGGGGGTTCAGTTCGCGCTTTTTTTGGCCGTCGGCGCTGCGTTGTGGGTCCACTACGGCGCCGCTCCGCTCGCCGATCTCGGCTTGACGCGGGGTGACGAGGTGTTCCCGCGATACATCCTCGATGAGATGCCTGTCGGTCTCCGAGGGCTCTTGTTCGCCGGCATCATTGCGGCGGCGATGAGCACCCTGTCGTCGTCGCTCAACGCGCTCGCGGGCTCGACCTTGATGGACCTGCTCGAGCGTTTCGGACGCCGCCCGGAGTCTCCTGAGCGAGCGCTCAAGCTGAGTCGGGTCCTTACGCTCGTCTGGGCCGCCGTCTTCGTCGGGTTCGCGATGCTGTTCACCGGCATGGACAACCCCGTCGTGGAGCTGGGATTGGGAATCGCCGGGTTCACCTACGGCGGGCTCCTGGGGGCGTTCGTCCTCGGTCTGGTATCGACTCGCCCACAGCAGACGGACGCCCTGGTCGCATTCGCGATCGGAGTCGTCACGATGACGCTCATCATCTTCGGGCTCTGGTGGAGCCCGGATCTCGGCTGGGTCGTGGATTGGCGACCGACCGCGGAGATCCGCGCGGAGCAGGGGCTCCGGGCCGTCGCCTGGCCGTTGTACCCGATCATCGGAGCGAGCATCACGGTGGCCGTCGGGCTTTTGATCTCGCTACGGCACGATCCGGTCACAGGGAGCAACGACTAGCCCTCTAGCGTCCGAGCCCCAATGAGCGTACTCGATAGACTTGGCCTCAGCCCGAAGACCGGACGCTACTCGCGTCGGGCTGGCCTCCGAGGCGACGCGAAGCGGGAGGCCAACACCAAGCGCCGGATGTCTCGCAACGACGTGATCATCCGCGTCGCGCTTTTCGCTGGGCTCGCGTCTCTCGCGCTGCTGTCCTTTCCAGGAACGGAGAGCTACGACGTGCCCGTCGATGTGGGCGACTTCTGGCTCGAGGACGACATTGTGGCTCCGTTCGACTTCTCGATTCGGCTTCCTGAAGAGGAAATCGCTACACGGCGGGACTCGGTCTACAGGATGCAGCCCCCTGTTTTTCAGGTCCGCTCCGACGCCCTCGCCCAAACGCTCGCCCGGCTCGACTCGGTGGACGCCCGGCTGGACTCGGCTTTCGTCGCGTATGCAGATTGGCGCGATGCCAGCCAGCGTCTCGAGGACTCGTTGCAAGCCGGCCCCGACGTGAGTGCACTTCGGAGAGCTATGAGGCGGGACTCCGCCGCATACGCGGCGTCACGCGACGCGATGTCGTTGGCCCTCACGTCCGACCAGTGGGATCTCCTGGCTCGGTCCTCGTACGAGGCCGCCCTGGGCGCATCGAGGTCGGCGACGCTGGATGACCGTCTCCTGGGTGAGGCGGCCCGGATCGCTCGGGAAGCGCTCGGACGTGGCGTGCTGAGCGTCCCGAAGGACTCAGTTCAGTCCGAGACGCTCTTGGCACGGGACCTCTCGACCCGGACTGAGACCGAGATAAACCGCAACGCCGTTCTCGGCCAGGACGAGGTCCGTGTTCGGGCTCGGATGAGCCTCACGGCAGCGTTCCCGAGCCGCCCGGACACCGTCGCCATCGCTGCGAGCCTGTTCCGGTCCGTCCTCGAGCCGTCGCTCGTCTACGACGCTGACGCGACGGAACGCACCCGACGCCAGGCTCTCGAGTCCGTGCTGCCCACGCAGGGGCAGGTCCGACAAGGTCAAGTGGTGATCCGACGAGGGGACGAGGTCACGGCCGAAGTCGATCGGACGCTCCAGTCTCTCTATGAACGGCAGCGGGAGAGGAGTGGGACGTCGACCTGGAGCTCGGTCACGACTCTGCTCGGGAGACTGCTGCTCGTGCTGTCGGCGCTGGCACTGTTCTTCCTGTACATGTACCTGCTGCGTCCAACCGTCTTTGCCGACTCGAGGCGCTTTACGTTGGCGTGCTTGATCGTCGGAATGGTGCTCTTGGGGTTCATCGTCGCGACGTTTTTTGGGGGAGCGGCGGAGTACGTGGTGCCGGTGGCACTGGCGTCGATCCTGCTGACGATCGTGTTCGACAGCCGGGTCGGCAGCTTCGCGACCTTGACGCTAGCGACCATCGGAGGCCTGGTCACGGGGTACGACTTCCCGTACGCGTTCACGACGCTGATCGTCGGGGTCTTAGCGGTGTTCTCGGTTCGGGACGTTAAAAACCGAAGTCAGATCTTGGCCTCGGCAGGTTTGGTGGGGCTCGCGTATGGAATCGTCCTGTTGGGCTTCGAACTCCTTCGGGCCGATCCCTTCGGCGAACAGTTCGTCGCAGAGCTGGGGGCCGCGGGCGCTAACGCAGCACTGATCCTGCTCGCCGCGCCTCTCTTGTGGGGGATGGAGCGCGTGTTCGGAGTCACGACGGACATGACGTTACTGGAGCTTTCGGACACGAACCGGCCGTTGCTTAAAAAGCTCTCGATGCAGGCTCCTGGCACGTTCAACCACTCTCTTCAAGTCGCGAACCTTGCCGAGGCTGCGGCCGATACGATCGGGGCGAACGCGCTACGGGCTCGTGTGGGAGCGCTGTACCACGACATCGGGAAGATGCTCAAGCCCGAGTACTTTATCGAGAACCAACAGCCCGACGACAACCCCCACGAGCGCATCAAGCCCTCGATGAGTTCGCTCGTGATCGCGGCCCACGTCAAAGAGGGTGTTCAGTTGGGCCGAGAGCAAAACCTGCCCTCGATGGTGGTCGACTTTATCGCGAGCCACCACGGAACAGGGTTGATCGAGTTCTTCTACCGGAAGGCTCAGGAGGAGTCAGAAGACCCCGACACGATCGACGAGTCGGACTATCGCTACCCTGGCCCTCGTCCTCGGACCAACGAGCAGGCCATCGTAATGCTCGCCGACTCCGTCGAAGCAGCGAGCCGAAGCCTCGACAAGCCGACCCCGAAGCGGCTTGAGGCGCTCATCAACGGCATCGTTGCGGCTCGGTTGGCAGACGGGCAGCTGGACGAATCGCCCCTCACGTTTTCGGACGTGTCACAGATCAAAGAAACGTTCCACACGCTCCTGTGCGGCATTTACCACTTCCGGGTCAAGTACCCCGATCAGGACGACCAGGGCGACGGCGACGCCTCGGCCAGCCTCGAGGTCGCGCCTGGCGTGCCAACGGACGACCCGGCCGGAGAGTCGGCGACTCCTGAGGAGCGTTCCACGCTCGGGTGACCTGGCCTCGAGGACGGGTCAGTCGCCGATGGCGTCTCGGATTCGGGCGAGCGATCCCGACGCCAGCGTCGGCGTGAGTTCGACGGACGAGGCTCCGAGCTTCTGGATCACGGGCCGAATCCGCCGCCGTGACTGAGGCGTGAAGGCGACCACGGACGACTGTCGGATGACCGTCTCGATCTGGTGGCGATCGGCCTCGACCTGGAGAGCGGGGAGCGGGCCGATAAAGCCCGTCCTGCGGCGAATCTCGTCCGTGAGTGGGACGATGGCGTCGGCGTAGCGCGTGATGAGCCCGAGCGACTCACCCGAGCCGAGCCGTGCGATGCGCTCGAGGACGCCGAGGGGGAACTCGATCTGAGCCGCGATGGCCTCTGCGGAGGGGGCCGCTCGTCGGGCAGCCGCGAGGTCGGGGAGCCCGACGATGACGGCGTCCACGTCCTCGATGGACGCGAGCTCCGAAAACGTTTTGGGAACGACGCGGTCCTGAAGCGCCGCACTCGCCTGGTCGGCCCCGCTCTCGGCGAGCTCGCGGCACGTCGCGGCAAAGATCAACAGGCGGCCGACGCCAGGCCGCTCGAAAAACTGGACACCCTCTTGCACGACGTAGCTCACCTCGGCGTCATCGAGTCCGAGTCCGACGAGCTTGTGCAGGGCCTCCTCGACCACGCCGGCGCCCCGTTCGAGCCGCTCCGCCTTCGACAAGAGCTGGCGTTCGACCACGATGTAGCCCCCGCCACGACGGACCTCGAGCAGCCCGTCCTCAGCCAGCCGTTGGTAGGCCTTGCGGACGGTGTGGAACGAGATGTCGAGCTGCTTGCCCAACGCTCGCGTCGACGGCAGCCGGGAGCCCGGCGAGTACTTCCCCGACGCGACCTCGTAGCGCATCGCCTGGACCAACTGCTCGGCGAGCGGGAGAGGGGCGTCTCTGTCGAGCTCGATCATCGTCCTCGAGGGCGCTAGCGCCGCGACTTGAGGACGGCCTCTCGGGCGACGAGTGCGGCGCCGACGATCCCGGCTTGATTTCCGAGCGCGGCCGGGTACAGCTTCGCATTCGTTTTGAGAAGGGGACCGAACTGGTCCCACCGCTCGGGCTTGCTCACCCCACCGCCGATCACGATCGTGTCCGGCGAAAAGAGGAACTCGTACATCTCGAGGACGGGCTGAACCCGCTTGGTGGCCCACCGCTCCCACGAAAGGTGGTCCTTGGTGCGGATGGAGTCCGCGGCGACGTGCTCCGCGATCCGATGGTCAAATCTGAGGTGGCCAAACTCCGTGTTGGGCACGAGCACGCCGTCGGTGAAGAGCGCGCTGCCGATGCCGGTCCCGAGCGTCAGAACGAGCGTCGTCCCTTTCTTTTTACCGGCGCCGAAGCGGATCTCTGCGATACCGGCTGCGTCGGCGTCGTTGAGAACCGTGACCGGTACTCCGAGCTCCTTCTTGAACCGCTTGCGGGCGTTGTAGCCCTCCCACGACTCGTCGATGTTGGCCGCCGTCCTGACGACACCGCGTATGACGCGGCCCGGAATGGTGCAGCCGATCGGGCCTCTCCACTTGTGCTCGTCGACGATCTGCCGGACGACTTCGAGGACGGCCTCCGGCGTGGCAGGCTGAGGCGTCGGGATGCGGTAGCGGTCGTCGGTGAGCTCACCTTTCTTGGTGTGGACCGGCGCGCCCTTGACGCCGGAGCCGCCGATGTCGATGCCGAGGACGGTACGGGAGACCTTCTTTTTTTTGCCCATGTTCTAAACTAGCCACGCTCCGCCTAGTCGCCGGTTTCGTACAGCTCGACGGCGAACCAACCCCGGGGGTCCGTCCACCGAGACCGGCGCTCGAGGCCCGCGGCGTGGGCGATGGCGGCGAGGCCGTCGGCGTCGTATTTGTGGGAGTCCTCGGTGTGGATGGTCTCCCCGGCGCCGACCTCGAGGGCGTGATCTCCGATCGTGATCGTCTGATCCCGGTCGCTGACCAAGTGCATCTCGACCCGCTTCTCGTCCGCGTTGACGACGGCCGGGTGCGACCAGGCCTCGAGGTCGACGTCGGCCTCGAGGTCGCGCTGGACGCGGCGGAGGACGCCCAGGTTGAACGCGGCCGTGATGCCCTCGGGGTCGTCGTAAGCCCGGTGCAGGACCTCCTCGTCTTTCCACTGATCGACGCCGATTAAGAGGGCCCCTCGAGGCCCGACGACCTCGCGGACGTGCCGAAGAAAGTCGCGCGCCTCGGCCTTCGAGAAGTTGCCGATCGTGGAACCCGGGAAGAACACGACGCGCCGCGTGGTCTCGGGCGGGAGCGCCGGGAGATCAAACGGCTTCGTGTAGTCCGCGGCGACGGGCAGGATCGGGAGTCCATCGTACCGCTCTCTCAGACGGTCAGCCGTCTCGTGGAGGAACGCCTCCGAGATGTCGATCGGGACGTAGGCCGCCAGCGTTCGCCGCGCGTGCAGCGCGCTGAGCAGGATCTGTGTCTTGTCGCTCGATCCGCTCCCGTACTCGATGAGCGCCGCGTTCTTGCCGATCGCGTCGACCATCTCGTCGGCGTGGTCGGTCAGGATCTGGCGCTCGGTCCGGGTGGGGTAGTACGCGTCGAGGCGTGTGATCTGGTCGAACAGACGGGAGCCTTCCTCGTCGTAGAAGTACTTGGCGGGGATCGATCGAGGACGAGCGCTAAGCCCTCTGATCACGTCGCGGGCGAAGTCGGATTCGAGGTCGGTCGTCCTCGAGGACGAGTCGTCAGTGCGGTCGGTCACGAGCGTGCGAGTCGGATGCCGGTGAACTGCCAGGTGGCGTCCGGGGGGAAGAAGTTGCGGTACGTCGGCCGGATGTGGCTCCGGCTCGTGGCGACGCTGCCGCCGCGCAAGACGAACTGGTTGGCCATGAACTTGCCGTTGTACTCGCCGAGTGCGCCGGGGATGGGCTTGTAGCCGGGGTACGGCGAGTACTGGCTGTGCGTCCACTGCCAGACCTCGCCGAACATCTGCCGCAGACCGTCGGCGGGCGCGCCGTCGCCGCCCGTGAGCGCGGGCGCGGGGTGGAGGCGGCCTGCG
>NZ_JBARYR010000118.1:0-7601 GCF_049648075.1 Rubrivirga sp.
CGGTCGCCGGGCATCATGCCGGAGCGGACGGCGTCCTCGACGATGGGAAAGTGCGCCGCCTCCTGAGATGACGGCTCCATCCGAAGCGCGATCACCACGAACGGGGTGCCCGACGCGCGAGACGCAAACGCGTCCTCGAGGTCGGACCGGAACGTGCTAGCGGGGTCGGCTGGCATCGAGCCGCCCAAGGGCGTGAACGACGGGAGCGGAGCGGCATCGGTCGCAGGCTGCGACTGGATCGACCCGGCGACGTGGCCTCCGTTGGAGTCGGCGAGGTAGCCCTGGCTGACGATGGCGTCGGCGGGGTCGAACCCGAACGCGTCTCCCGTTGGAGTCAGCAGAGATGCGTCGGCGGGCGGGGGAGGGATGACGTCGGTTGGGGGAGGAACGCCCGGTTCCGTCGTGGACGGAGTCGCCTCGGCGTGTGCGCTCTCTGCCTCGTAGGCAGGCTCCGGTTCGGGTTCGGGCTCTGGAGTGGGAGGCTGAGGCTCGGCCACGGCCGACGAGTCCCCCGACGAGTCGTTGGCCGTCGCGAACGTGGTCGTGAAGCCGTCACCGTCGGAGCCGATCGGCTCGAGCGCGAACGGGTCGACGGGCGGTGTCGAGGTGGGCTCTGACGCCGGCGTCGAGGGCGTCGTCGGCTCCTCGACCTCGATAGATGGAGCGTCGGAGGAAGACGCCTCGTCCTCGACGAGGTCGTCCTCGATGCGATCGGTCTCGACCGGTTCGTCCTCGACCGGTTCCGTTGCGACGGAGGCGTCTGACGCCTCCGGCTCGGGAGCCGGCGCCGCGTCGGAGGCCAAAACGTCGCCTGCCGGTTCGGAAGCGTGGTCCGCATGCTGAACCGGCGCCGCGTCCTCCGTCCTCGAGGGCGCGGACGACCCGCTCCGGAGGGAGATCTGGCCCTCGACGTCCATGTGGACCGTGCCGTCGACGATCTCTTCGACGACCTCGAGCAGACGGTGTGAGGCCTCGTTGCCGGGCTCGCCCAGACCGATTACCAGCGTGACGCCTTGCGCGTTGAGGTCGCTCGCAAGCCTCTGAAACGCTTCTCGGAATCGATCGAACGTGTCGAACTGGACCAGGGGCGTAAAGTCCTCGATCACCACACGGGCCGGGCGGTCGGCCGCGACAAGCTCTGACAAGTCTCGGTACGACTTGGCCAGGCCGTCCACACCTCGGTCCGCGAGGTCCTTCGCGGAGGGGATACGGAGCAACCGAAGCCGGCCGGCTTGGTGAGCCGCTGCGAGGTCGAGGCCGACGCCCTTGGCGACCTCGACGAGCTCGCTGGGCTCACGAGGGGAGATCACGAGGGCTCGCTCGTCGGCTTCCGTAGTCGCACGGACAGTTTGCAGGGCGAGAGCGGAACGACCCGCCCCGGCTCGTCCGACGAGGAGATATGCGCGGCCAGCGGTGAAACCGCCCCATCGCGCATCGACGGCCGAGAGGCCGGAGGGAGAGTGAGAGACGTCAGTCATAGCGATATCGGAACGCGACTCAGTATCGGGCAAACGGTGTGCCATTCCGCGAGGTGCCCCAGCGCGGAGGTTGCAAGGGCGTTGCGTGCCCGGCCGAGGGCTACCTTTTCCGTCCTCCGCCCTCCCTGCCATGGACGCCGATCTCCTCTCGATTCAGGAAGCCCGCGACGCCGTCGAGGCCGCGTCCGCCGCGCAGAAGACGTTCAAGACGGCCGACCAGGCGACGGTCGACCGCGTCGTAGTGGCCATGGTGGAGGCCGGGGCTCGCGAGGCCAAGCGGCTCGGGCAGCTCGCTCACGACGAGACGGGGTTCGGGCGGCCCGAGAGCAAGGAGCAGAAAAACCTGTTCGCCACCCGGACGCTCGCTGCGCGCATGGACGGGATGCGGACCGCCGGCGTGATCGACAAGAGCGAAGACGGGTCCGTCTGGACCGTGGCGACGCCGATGGGCGTCGTGGCAGCGCTCGTGCCCTCCACCAACCCGACGGCGACGGCGTTCTACAAAGCGATCATCTCGGCCAAGGCGCGGTGCGGGATCGTGATGAGTCCCCACCCCCGCGCGGCTCGGTGCACCGCCGACGCCCTCGAGGTCGTCGCCCAAGCTGCAACGGCCGCCGGAGCGCCGGAGGGGCTGTTCAAGTGCCTCGGACAGACCGAGGGCGGCGTGACCCTGGCGGGCACCGACGCGTTGTTGGAGCACCCCAAGACCGACGTCATCCTGGCGACCGGCGGCGGGCCGATGGTCCGGGCCGCGTACTCGAAGGGGAAACCAGCCTACGGCGTCGGGTCCGGCAACGTGCCGGCGTACGTCGACCGGAGCGCCAACGTCGAGAAGGCGGCGGGTGACATCCTGACGGGGACGTCGTTCGACTGGGGCACGTTGTGCTCGACCGAGCGCTCGGTCGTGGCCGACGCCCCGATCCACAACCGGCTCCTGGACGCTCTGCGCGAGCGCGGCGGACACGTCTGCTCCGATTCCGAGACGGCCAAGCTCCGCGCCGTCGTCAAGCCGGGCGGGCGGTTCAACACCGACATCGTGGGCCAGAGCCCGCGGCGGATCGCCGAGATGGCAGGGTTCTCCGTCCCCGACTCGACGCGAGCGCTCATCGCGGAGGTCGACACCGTCGGCCCGGACGAGCCGATCTCGATGGAGACGCTGTCCCCGATCCTAAGCTTCTACGTCGCCGACGGGTGGGAGGCCGGGTGCGCGCGGTGCATCGACATCCTGGAGTTTGGCGGCATCGGCCACACCCTGGCACTCCACGCCACGGCCGACCGCGTGATCGAGCAGTTCGCCTTGCGCAAGCCCTCGATGCGGATCGTGGTCAACACGGTCGCCGCGCTCGGCTCGGTCGGCATGACGACGTCGCTGTTCCCAGCCATGACGCTGGGGCCGGGCACCGTCGGAGGCTCGATCACGAGCGACAACGTGACGCCGATGCACCTGGTCAACCTCAAGCGCGTCGCGTTCGAGACGGCCCCGCTCACCGACGACTCGGGCCGTGCCCTCGAGGGCGCTGGAGACCAGCACGGGGCAAGGGAAACGAGGCGGACGCCGGCCACACCATCGAGGTCGGCGGCGTCCTCGAGGTCGGAATCGTCGTCCTCGGGCCCGAGTTGGATGGAGGAGATCGAGGACCGGCTCCTGTCGCGCGCCGGCAACCCGTCGTCCTCGAGGCCGGCGGGGTCGGCGAACGGTGCGGCGCCGTCCTCGAGGCCGGCCCGTGCGAGTCTGCCGCTGCCGGACGTCCAGATCGACTCGCTGATCGACCGGTTCCGATCGTAGGGCGAGAAGGAGGTCTCACCCCTCGTGATCGTCCTCGAGGTCGGCTGAGGCCCCGCCGAGTGCCTCAGGAGGCAAGGTCGTCCGCGGATCTGCGCGCGTCCCCCCTTCGCAGATCCCGGCCTCGAGGACGCGCGTAGACTGACACATGTCCGCCACCGACACGCCCCCTGCCGTCACCCGCGACGGGTTCACCATCGGCACGCTACCGCCGGGGCCGGTCTCGGACCTGCTGGCGGAGGCGATGGACCTGATTCCCGACGAGCCCGAGCGGCTGTACGAGATCGCCCTCGAGGCCGAAGAGGTGGCGGACAGCGACTTGGGACGGGCGTTCGCTCGCGTCTACCAAGGTTTCGCCCGCTACCTCCTGTCCGACCACGTGGCCGCCGCCGACCTCCTGACGCGTGCCCTGGCAGACATGGAGCCGTCCGGCGACCTCGCGGGCCGATCGCTCGCCTTGGGAGGGCTGGCGTCCGTGCACGTCAGCCTCGGCCACTACGACGAGGCGCTGGAACTCGCCCTCGAGAACCTGAGCGCCGCGCGCATCCTGGGCGACGTTGAACGCGAGGCGTGGGTGCTGGCGACGATGGGCAACACGTACCTCGAACTTGGCCAGACGTCGGCCGCCCTCGAGAACGGCGAGCAAGCGCTCCGGCTGTTCGCCGGCCTCGACAACGCCGGGGGACAGGCCCGGGCGCACACCGTCTTGGGCGGTGCCCTCCGCGAGCTCGAGCGACTGGCCGAGGCCCTGGCCCACCACGAGGCCGCGCTCCGCCTGGCGCGCGAGCAAGGCGCGTCCCTATCCGAGGCCCGCGCCCTCGATGACCTGGGCCAACTGGCCCGCTTGCGCGGCGACTTCGAGGAGGCACTCTCCTTCCACCGCCACGCCCTGCGCCTGAGGGGCGTCCTGGGCAACCGACAGGCACAGGCAACGAGTCTGATCGCCATCGGCCGGACCCTGACGGCGATGGGGAAACCGGACGACGCTCGGCCCGCCCTCGAGGAAGCCCTCGGGATCGCGCAAGACGTCGGGGCCGAGCCGCGCGTCTCGGAAGCCCACGCGGCCCTCTCCGATGCGCACGAGGCCGGCGGCGACTTCGAGGGCGCCCTCCGGCACCTGCGCGCCCACTACGCCGCGCGAGAGGCGTTGCTGTCTGCCAAGGCCCGGAGCCGAATCCACTCCATCGAGGTCCGCGCCGAGGCCGAGCAGGCGCGCCGCGATGCGGAGATCTCGCGTCTCCGCACCGTCGAGCTCGCGGAGCTCAACGAGTCGCTCCAGACCGCCCTCGACGACCTGCGCGCGATGCAGGGGCAGCTCGTGCAGTCCGAGAAGCTGGCGTCGCTCGGGCGCCTCTCCGCGGGGCTCGCCCACGAGATCCAGAACCCGCTCAACTTCGTCGCCAACTTCGGCGAGCTCAACGTGGACCTGGCCACCGACCTCCTCGAGGCCGTCCGGCAGGTCGAGGCCAGCGGCGAGCCGCCTGACCTCGAGGCCTTCCAGGCCGACCTCGAGGACATCGTCGCGAACGCCGGCCGCGTCCGGGATCACGCGCGCCGTGCCGAGAGCATCGTGAGCGGGCTGATGGGCCACGTCCGCGACGTCGGGGGAGAGCGCCGCCCGACGGACATCCACGAGCTCCTCGAAGGCGGCGTGTCCCGGGCGCTCGGACGCTCCGACCTCCGCATCGAGCGCGACTACGCCGATGACGTGCACCCGCTCGACGTCGTGCCGGCCTCGATCCAGCGCGTGTTCGTCAACCTGCTCGAGAACGCCCGGTGGTCGGTGGACCGGGCCGCCGCCGGCGGCATCGAGGTCGCAGACGACTGGACGCCGACCGTCCGGCTCTCGACCGAGCGCTATGACGGAGGCGTGGAGATCCGGATCGCGGACAACGGGATCGGGATCAAGGCGGCGGACTGCGTTCGGGTGTTCGAGCCGTTCTTCACGACGAAGCCGGCCGGGACGGGGACGGGACTCGGGCTCTCGCTCGCGTACGACATCGTGTCGCAGGGCCACGGCGGCACGCTCGCCGCACACAGCCGAGAGGGACAGGGTGCCACGTTCATGATCACGCTGCCGAGCTGAGGCAGAGGTGGCCCCGGCGCCCTCGAGGGTGGGGCGCTTACTGCTCGATGCTGCGGGCGTCGAACGCCGTCACGTCGTGGCCGTCCGACTGGTATGCGATCTCGATGGGGTTGCAGCACACCTCGCAGTCCTCGACGTAGCGCTGGGATGGGACGCTCGGGTCGACGAGCATCGTGATGGGCGCGTTGCAATAGGGGCAGGCGAACGGGACCTCGACCTCGAACATGACCGCTAGGTTGGTGGCCCCTGCCTACGCCGCCGTGATCCGACTCGCTCCCGCTCTCTTGGTCTTCGCGCTCGCCGCGTGCTCCGCGCCGTCGCCCTCGATGCAGACCGCGCCGCCCTCGAGGACGGCTGAGCAAACTGGACCGTGGCCCGAGCCCCAGGCCGACGCCGTCCTGCAGTCCGCCCTCGACGAGATGGCCGCCGGCTTCGACGGCGTCGTGGGCGTCTACGTCCAGCACTTGCCGACCGGCCGGACGGCCTCGCTCCGTCCTGACGAGCTGTTTCCGACCGCGAGCATGGTCAAGGTCCCCATCCTGCTCGGCGTGTTCGACCGCATCGAGGACGGCGAGCTCGCAATGGGTGACGAGATCGTGTTCTACGACTCGCTCCGCTACGGCTCCGGCGAGCTGTTCTCCGAGCTCCGCGATTCCGCGACGGTCTCGCTCCACAGCGCGGTCGAGCAGATGCTCGCGGCGAGCGACAACACCGCGAGCCTCTGGCTCCAGGCGATGGTGACGGGCGAGGGCGTCAACACGTGGCTGGCCGACAACGGGTTCGACGGCACGCGCGTGAACAGCCGCGTCCCCGGCCGACGCCCAGACTGGGAGGTCTACGGGTGGGGCCAGACGACGCCGCGCGAGATGACTGAAATCGTGCGCCGCATCGTCGAGGGCCGAGCCGTCTCGCCGGCGGCCGACCTCGAGATGCATCGCCTGCTCACGAGGACCCACTGGGACGACGAGGCCATCGCGTCGCTGCCGCCCTCGGTCCAAGCCGCGAGCAAGCAGGGCGCCGTGAGCGAGTCCAAGAGCGAGGTCGTCTACGTCCACGCGCCGTCGGGGCCGTACGTGTTCACCGTCGTCACGAAGGAGCAGGGCGACGTCGGGTACGAGCCGGACAACGCGGGCTTCGTCCTGATCCGCGAGATGAGCACGCTGTTCTGGAACACGTTCGAGCCCGGCTCGCCGTGGCAACCGCCGGCCGGAACAGAGCGGTTCAGCTACTAGCCGTCCTCGAGGTCGCTACGCCTCGGTCCGGGCCGTCGGGTGCTTCTCGAGGTGGATCGTCTTCGATGACGCGTCGGGCTCGGCGGCCTCGAGGTCGCGGAACCGCATCACGTGTCCGACCCAGTGGATGCCGAGGTCGAGCGCCGTCTTGAGGACCACGAACAGCGCGAGCGCGAGAACGCCGCCGCCCGCGAACATGACCATAAAGCCGGCTGCAAGGATCACGACGTGGAGCAGAACGACGCGGCCGTACGGCTTCCCCATCTCGACGCTGATCGTCGCGGCCTTTCTCTCGCCCCGGACGATGTAGTTGACCACGAACGAGAGGCCGTGGCTGGCGATGAGCGGGACCAGCCCTTCCCATGGTCGGAGCGTGCTCTGGGCTGCGGACCCCACGTCGCCGCCGAACAGCGTGGCCACGAACACGCCGTGGACGCTGAAGAACATCCCAAAGTGGATGCAAAAGAACACGCCCAGCGCGATTCGCTGAGGCAGCGCCCCGTCGTCCGCGCTCAGGATCCGCAGCAACGCAAACGCGCCGATGACGCCAGTCTCGGCCCAATAGAGCCACATCACTCCGAACAGGCTCCAGTCGAAGTACATCACCCCGATAAGAGGGACGACGTTGGCGACGACCAGACCGATCGCGGACGGAATCGAAGGGGCGCGGGCGACAGCGTTCATCGAGGGCGAACCTACCGCACCGGCCTCGATGTGCCATCGCCGCTGGGGGAAACTCAGTCGCGTCGAGGTCGGCCCCAGATGACCTTGTCGGGGATCTCGACCTCGAGGTCGGTCTCGACGGTGATCTGGCACGACAGGCGCGGGTAGCTCCAGGCGGCGGCCATCCGGTCGTGCCAGTGGGTCGGCGCCGGGGCGGGGGAGACCCAGACGCCGCACGTGGCGCAGATGCCGCGGCCTCCGCAGTGGGCCAGCTCGGTCAGCGCCACGTACGGCGAAAGTCCGGCGTCCAACAGCGACCGTCTGAGGTTGGCGCCGCGCTCGACCTCGAGGTCGAGGAC
>NZ_JBARYR010000119.1:0-9912 GCF_049648075.1 Rubrivirga sp.
GTTCAGGGTTCTCGGGTCAGGGTTCGGGTACTCAGAGGCGTTTCAAGCGGTCCGACCTCGAGGTCGGCGGACCCTGAATGCCTTGCATGACGGGCGTGGGGTTCCGGGCGAAGAACCCAGAACCTCCAAACCCTGAACCCTTAAACGGCGGCCGCCTCTTCGATGAGCCAGTCGTAGCCCTTCTCCTCGAGCTCGTGGGCCAGTTCGGGGCCGCCCGAGCGGACGATCCGGCCGTCGACCAAGACGTGGACGTGGTCCGGCGTGATGTAGTTGAGCAAGCGCTGGTAGTGCGTGATGAGCACGAACGAGCGGTTCTCGGCGCGAAGTTTGTTCACGCCCTCGGACACGATGCGGAGCGCGTCGATGTCGAGCCCCGAGTCGGTCTCGTCCAAGATGGCGAGCTGAGGGTCGAGCATGGCCATCTGGAAGATCTCGGCCCGCTTCTTCTCACCGCCGGAGAACCCCTCGTTGACCGAGCGCTTCGTCAGCTTGGGATCGAGGTTGACGAACGCCGCCTTCTCCTTCATCAGCTTGAGAAAGTCGCCGACGGACAGCTCGTCCTGCTTGCGGTGTTCACGGACGGCGTTGACGGCCGTTCGCAGGAACTGGTGCGTGCTGACGCCGGGAAGCTCGACGGGGTACTGGAACGCCAGGAACAAGCCCTCGCGCGTCCGCTCCTCGGGGTCCATCTCCAAAAGATCCTCGTCCTTGAAGGTGACGGTCCCTTGAGAGATCTCGTAGTCGTCGCGCCCTGCGAGAACGGAGGCGAGCGTCGACTTGCCGGAGCCGTTCGGCCCCATGATCGCGTGCACCTCGCCGGCGCCGACCTCGAGGCTGAGACCCTTCAGGATCTCGTGGTCCTCGACGGAGGCGTGGAGGTTGTTGATGGAAAGCAAAGACATAAATCAGGTTGTAGAGGTTGGGGGATGGGGTCTGGGGAGGTGTGGGGCCTAGCATCGAGGTCGGTCTGGTGACCCCAATCCCTGACCCCCAGTCCCCATTACCCAACCGATCCTTCGAGTTGGACGGAGAGCAGCTTCTGGGCCTCGACGGCGAACTCCATCGGGAGCTTGGCCAGGATGTCCTTGGCGTAGCCGTTGACGATCAGGTTGAGCGCGTCCTGCTCCGAGATCCCACGCGCCTGGCAGTAGAACATCTGGTCCTCGCCGACCTTCGAGGTCGTCGCCTCGTGCTCGACGTGGGCCGTGTCGTTGTTGATCTCGATGTACGGGAACGTGTGAGCACCACACTGATCACCGATCAGGAGCGAGTCGCACTGCGAGAAGTTGCGGGCGTTCTCGGCCTTGGGATTCACCTTGACCAACCCTCGGTAGGAGTTGTTGGACTGGCCCGCCGAGATCCCCTTCGAGATGATGGTCGACTTGGTGTTCTTGCCCAGGTGGATCATCTTGGTGCCCGTGTCGGCCTGCTGGTAGTCCTTGGTAAAGGCCACCGAGTAGAACTCGCCGACGGAGCCGTCGCCCTTCAGGATGCAGGAGGGGTACTTCCAGGTGATCGCGCTGCCCGTCTCGAGCTGGGTCCAGGTCACCTTCGAGTTGCGGCCGGCGCACATCGCGCGCTTGGTCACGAAGTTGTAGACGCCGCCCTTGCCCTCGGCCGAGCCGGGGTACCAGTTTTGGACGGTCGAGTACTTGACCTCCGCGTTGTCGTGCGCGATGATCTCGACGGTCGCCGCGTGGAGCTGGTACTCCTCGCGCATGGGAGCCGTGCAGCCCTCCATGTAGCTCACGTAGCCGCCTTCCTCGCAGATGATCAGCGTCCGCTCGAACTGGCCGGTGTTGGCCTCGTTGATGCGGAAGTACGTCGAGAGCTCCATCGGGCAGTGGACGCCCTTGGGGATGTAGCAGAAGCTGCCGTCGGAGAACACGGCCGCGTTGAGGGCGGCGAACAGGTTGTCGGTGTACGGGACCACCTTGCCCATGTTGGCACGGACCAACTCGGGGTGCTCCTGGACGGCCTCGCTAAAGGAGCAGAAGATGACCCCCTCCTTGGCGAGCTCGGCCTTGAACGTGGTCGCGACCGAGACCGAGTCCATGACCGCGTCGACGGCGACGCCAGCGAGGGCGGCCTGTTCGCGGAGCGGGATGCCGAGCTTTTCGAAGTCGGCCAGGATCTCTTCCGGGACGTCGTCCAGGCTGTCGTACTTGGCCTTCGAGCCGGGCGCAGCGTAGTAGTACGCGTCCTGATAGTCGATCGGGTCGATGTTGAGGTGCGCCCAATCCGGCTCTCGGCCCTCGTCGAGAAGCTTGAAGAAGTGTCGGAGCGCCTTCAGGCGGTACTCCAAGAGCCACTCGGGCTCCTCCTTTTTGGCCGAGATGAACTGGACCGTGTCTTCGCTCAGACCCTTCGGGGCCTTGTCAGACGTGACGTCGGTGACGAAGCCGTATTTGTAGCCCTGCTCGGCAACGTCCTCGAAGAAATCGTGCTCTGTGTAGGTAGGCATTTGATCAGTATCGGATGTCGAGGCGAACCGGGCGAACGGGGGGCTGTTCCGCCAAAACGAGGCGAACGCGCAACGGCGACGCGGTCCGGCACCGTCGTGTGGGCGGCCTCGAGGACGGGGGTGCGAAACAGCGCATGAACCTCGTCAGATTGCGGACACCGCCGTGATTTGAGAAGTTCGGAGATCCCTGCCCGCACGACCGCGTTTCGCGGTGAAGACTCCCCTAATGACCATGACTGAGACTACTGCCCCGTTCGATATCACCGAGCGCGCCCGTCAACGGTTGGCCTCCGTCGCCGTCGGAGAGGGCGTCGACCTTGAGGCCGCGTTCCTCCGGGTCGCCGTCGTCCCCGGCGGCTGCTCCGGTCTGACCTACGACCTGGGCTGGGACACCGTCGTGAACCCGGCCGACGAGAGCGTCGTGATCGACGGGCTCCGCGTCGTCCTCGACCCGCGCTCGCTCGTCACCGTCGAGGGCACGACGTTGGACTTTACCGACGGCCTCGAGGGGAAAGGCTTCCACTTCGACAACCCGCAGGCGACCCGGACGTGCGCGTGCGGGGAGTCGTTCAGCCTGTAGCCGAGCCGTCCTCGAGGATCGAAAAAGAAAGCCCGCTGGCCTTACGGGGCCAGCGGGCTCGGTCGGTGGACGTGGGACGGCACGTCAATCACCTGGTCCAATGAACGACTCTTTGTTGGAACAGGTCTACTCCGAGGCGCACTTATCGCACGCTTCACCACTATGTCAGGAGATCCCCGTCCTGACACATTGGGTTCACGCTAGTCGTCAGTCACGGACCACGTGATCCGATCTCCCGGAACGAGACCGATAGAGCGTGACACGCCGGCGGGCACTTCGACGACGAACTGAGCCGGACCCTCCGACTCCACGTTCTCAAGAGAGAAGGGCGTCGTGTTCTCACCGATATTGATGAGCGTCGAATCTGGGCCGTAGAACTGGATGTCGAGGGACCGAGGTGTGTTCATCATGTAGAACGCGGCCCGTGGCGTCTCGGGCTGGTCGAAGACGAAGAGCATCCCGGTGTCCGGTGGGATCTCGGTCCGCTGCATCAAGCCGCGCGCTCGCGTCGAGTCCGTGTCCGCGATCTCGATGGCGATCGTTCGCAACGTGTCCGACCCTCTAACGAACGAGAGCTCACCCTCGATGTCGAACGGAATGCTCGCCTCGGCGGTGTCCGTCCTCGAGGTCGGCTCAGGATCGGAGCAGCCACTGGCGATGATGATGAGGCAGAAGAGAGCGTAGCGCATGGGCATAGAGGGCGTGAACAAAAGCTAGCCGACCAGCCGCAACGCGACGGCATCGGCGACGGCGGCGCCCTCGATGGTGAGGCGGACCCTCGAGGGCGTGACCTCAACGAGACCCGCGCCCTCGAAGGCCGCGAGCTCGGCCCGCTTGTCGCGCAACAGATCGACGCCATAGTCGGCCTCGAGGACGTCGAGATCCAAGCCGTCGACCAGGCGGCGCAAGCCCAATATGACGGCTTCGTCGGCCAGTTCGTCGGGGCCGATCTGCTCCCGCCAATCGAGCGGTCGTTCACCGGCGAACAGCAGGTCGCGCCATCGCGGGAGGTTGGCGACGTCGGCCCAGCGCCAGCCTCGGCTGCGGGTCTCGCGCCAGAACGAGTGGGCGCTCGGCCCGAGCCCGATGGACGTCTGGTGCGTCCAGTAGCCTTCGTTGTGTCGGCTCCGAAGACCAGGTTTCGAGTACGACGACACCTCGTAGTGCTCGAACCCCCGGTCCTCGAGGTAGTCGTGCGTGAACACGAACCGCTCTCGCATGGTCTCGTCGCCCTCCGGGACAACCTGGCCCACGTCGACCATTTTGCGGAGCGGCGTCTTGTCCTCGACGGTCAAGCTGTAGGTCGAGAGATGGGTCGCTCCAAGTCTCAGGGCTCGCTCGAGGTTGGCGCCCCAGTGCTCGAACGGCTGGTCGGGGATTCCGAAGATCAGGTCGACCGAGACGTCGCCGATCTCCGCGACCGCGGCCTCGAGGCCGGCGACGGCTTGGGCGCTGTCGTGCGCCCGGTTCATGAACGTCAGATCTTGGTCGAAGAACGACTGGACGCCCAGCGACAGGCGGGTCGCGCCGAGGTCTCGTACGGCTCGGAGCCACGTCTGGCCGCTTGCTCCCGCCAGGTCCTCCGGGTTGGCCTCGATGGTGACCTCCTCGAGGGCGCTCGCGTCGAACCGGTCGTGCACCGCCCGGAAGACGCGGGCGAGGGCCGAGGGGGAGAGGAGGGAGGGCGTCCCGCCTCCCAGGTACAGCGTTTTAAGCGGCTCCCGTTTTCCGAACTCCGCACCCATGATCTCGGCCTCGACCTCGAGGGCGCGCACGAACGGGTCCTCGGCACGGTTGGTGGTCGTGACGTAGAAGTCGCAATAGACGCAGCGCTGCGAGCAGAACGGGACGTGGATGTAGAGGCCGGCCAGTGGAGGGGTGGGCTGGGGAGGGGGAATATGGCGCCGCGCACTCGAGGCCGGACGGAATGCGAGAAGAGGTGCGGAAGAGAAGAGGAGAAGAGGTGGGCGTCCTCGAGGGCGGGTGCTCCGGTTGGGCCTGGTGGCCGGCGGGGGGCCGTCCTCGAGGGCGTGCCGTCGCGCTCGATCTCG
The DNA here is from genome assembly GCF_049648075.1 of Rubrivirga sp. GTDB lineage: Bacteria > Bacteroidota > Rhodothermia > Rhodothermales > Rubricoccaceae > Rubrivirga. Next base: position 5,096 of record NZ_JBARYR010000119.1, read on the forward strand.
AGGTTGGTCCGTCCTCGAGGACGGCGCGGTGCCGGAGAAGGTCGCATCTTGGCGCCGAACCCTCCTCGACCTCGATGAACCCGTTATTGGAACGAGCCATCGCTCGTCAAGAAGCCGAGCTCGGCGTCCCGCTCGACTACGTCCGCACGCTGGGGGAGACATCGACTGCGATGGTGATCAAGATGGCGGCCTTTGGTCCGCTAGCCGGGCACCGCAAGGTGACGCCGCCCGACATTTGGCACCTTGCGCGACTGGCGGCGACGAAGGTGCAGGACTGCGGCACCTGTGTTCAGATCGTCGTGGACCAGGCGCGAGCAGACGGGGTCTCGGGGGTGGTCATCAAGGCCGCGCTCGACGATGGAGCCGGCCTCGAGGACGGACAGAAGCTGGCGCTGCGGTTTGGTCACGCGGTGGCGTCGCGAGAAAACGCTCGCGAGACGGTCGAGGCGACGCGGGACTGGTTCGGACAGGATGTCCAGGTCGAGCTCGCGCTCGCCGTCGCGACGTGTCAGCTCTTCCCGATCCTCAAGCGCGGTCTCGGCCAGGACCTCGCCTGTTCGCTCGTAACCGTCGAGGTCTGAGACGTCCTCGAGGCCGGGAGCGACCTCGGTCTCGACTAGATTCCAACGATGCTCGACTTTACCCGTCTTGCCGGTCAGATCGCTGAGTTCGCCGCCTCGCGCGTCGACGAGGACCGCGCGCATCGAGGGCGTCTCGACCGCGCCCATTCCGCCCTCGAGGACGGTGCCCCGACGTGGCAAGCGCTGCGCGACCGGGCGCAGGCCGAATCGAGAGGCCCCCTCCGTGCCATCCCGACCTCGAGGCCGGACCAGTGCCACGGCTGCGAGCCGAGGCCGGCGACGGTGACCGTCGTCGCGACGGACGGCTCCCAGATCTTCCCCGACCGCCACGTCGAGCCGTCGTGCTACGTGCTCAACGTGGGGCGGATCGCGTTCCACTACGGGACACTCGATCCGCCCGTGATTCAGGCCGAGCCGTCGCTCCGGTTTCGCCAACAAGACCTCGAACTGCTCACCGAGGACGACGACGCCAAGGCGTCCCCGCTCGACGTTACGGCCGAGGTCGTGTCCGCCCTCCGCGACGAGCTGGAGCTAAGCTGGTTGTTCGAGACCGCCCTCGAGCAACGACGCAGCGGCCGCCCCATCATCGCGATGGCCGACGGAACGCTCATCCGCTGGATGCTGCGCGGAATGAAAAACCGCCGACTCGAAGACCGGCTCCTGGCCCGGTATGTCGCCGAGCTCGATCGCTTCCGTGAGCACGGCATCCCAGTCTGCTCCTACGTCTCGAAGCCGGCGAACGCCGAGGTCGTGAACCTTCTGAGACTGCATCTCGACGAAGACGACTGGGACACGTCGCCCGAGTCGCTCCGGGGATTGCACGACCGCCACCTGTTCGAAAAGCGCCTCGAGGTCGGACGCCGCTCGGCCGTCTTCTTGTCGCGGAGCGAGGTGCTCAAGGTCTACGGCGATCACCGGATCGTGGCGTTCTACGTGCACGGGTGCGGCGAGATCGGCCGCGTCGAGATGCCGGAGTGGGTCGCCGAAGGTGGCGACGAGCACGGGCCGTGGCTCGACCTGATCCACAGCGTCGTCCTCGATCAGTGCGAAAAGGGAGGCGGCTACCCGATCATCTTGCAGGAAGCCCACCAGCGAGCCGTCGTCAAGATGCAGGAAAAGGACGTGTTCCACCGGATCCTGGCCCGCCAGATCCGCGGCGCAGGCGCCGAGGCGCCGACGTACTCCGGCAAGTCGGCCTCGAAGCGGACGCCGAGGGTGTAGGGGATTGGGGATTGGGGATTGGGCGCGCGCCCTCGAGGTCGCGAAATGGTTCCAGTCGCCCTCGAGGGCGGACCTTGGTTCAGAGTTCTCGGTTCAGGGTTCACAGGGACGCGGTTCCAGCGCTGGGCTCGTCCCCGCATCGACGCGCCGACCTCGAGGTCTTGGTTGATCGAGAGCGTCCAGTACGAGAACCCTGAACCCCGAACCCCTTGCCGCCCGTCGCCGAAGTCATCGCCTCCAGCACCCGCGAGATCGTGGCCGAGGTCTACCCCGACCTCGAGGTCCCGGAGTTCGGGTCGTGGGTCGAGGTCGAAGTCGAGGACGGGAGCGTGCACTTTGCCTTGGTGAGCCATGCCGAGACGGGGAGCGTCGAGCCGGGGCGGCAGGCCGTGGCGCTCGGGCCGGACTACGACCGCGACCGGATCCGCCGCGAGATGCCCCAGATCCTGGAGTTGGTGCGCACCACGATCCGAGCCCAGGTCCTCGCCTTTTGGGACGGGCGGACACGTCGCGACGGCGCCCCTCACATTCGGCAGACCGTCCCGCCCCGTCCGGCCGCCTTGCACGACCGCGTGCGGCTGTGTGACCTCGAGGCCGTGTCCCGACTCGGCGAGCCGTTCGACGTGTTGCGAACCCTGGCCCGGTCCCCCGACCCCGCCGTTCCCGCCGACGACTTGCTCGCAGCGGTACTCCGGTCCCTTCGGGACTCGCATGGCGGTGGGGCCGATGGCGACACCGTCTTGGTCGCTGCCGGCCGCGCCCTCGCCCGGCTCCTCGACGACGACCACGAGCGTCTTCAGTCGATCCTGCGCCGCGCCGTCTGATCGTCCTCGAGGCCGGGGCGCTCGTCCTCGAGGTTGTTTAGAAGATGACGCCGCCGCGCAGCGCGATCACCGGTGTGACGTCGCTCTCACCGATCACGATCGAGGGGTTGATCTCGGCAAAGGCTGACGTCTCCCGAAGCGGGATGGCCCACCCGTAGCCCCCGTGGAGCGAGGGGCCGCCGCCACCGTCGTCGAGCGGCAGGAACCCGCCGAACCCTCCGAAGGCGTAGCGGATCGCCCCGCGGCGGTTCTCAGGCAGCGTCACGATCACCTCGACCTGTGGGTTGACGACGTACTCCGTCTCCCGGCGCCCCTCGAACAAGTGCGCTCCCACGCCCACACTCGCCGCGAGCGACACGTCCGCGTTGACCGGTAGCGCCACGCGCCCTCGGAGGCCGAGCGACGGGTAGGTCGGGATGACGTCTTGGGCGAACAGCGCCGTCGTCGCCTCGAAGCCCACGCCGATCCGCGGCGGGATCGAGGCACCTCGCTGGGCGGAGGCGACGGGAAGAAGCAGCCCGAGCGTTAGGCAGAGCGGGAGGAAGCGCATAGAACAGTGGGGCTGCGTCGTAGTTTATGGGGGCGATAGAAAGCCGCGTCTCGTCCTCGAAAAGTAGCGTCCCGACCCATGTCTTTGGCTCCCGATCTCGCCCCCCACGCCGGAGACGGCGCTCCCGCTCACGACGTCCAGGACGCCGGTCAATCCGGCGACCCCGACGCGTTCCGCGGTCTCGGCTACTCGCCGGACGGCGTCACGAACGGGTCCTATGACCCCGCCGCGTTCCAAGGCCTGGACTTCTACCGCATCGACGACCTGCTCACGGACGAGGAAAAGGACGCCCGCGACCGCGTCCGGGCCTACGTCAGCGAGTCCGTGCTTCCGACCATCGAGCAGCACGCCCAAGCGCTCACGTTCCCCATCGAGGCCGCGAGAGGTCTCGCCGACCTGGGCGTCATCGGTCCGACCATCCCGACGGAGTACGGCGGCCGCGGCGCTTCGAGCATCACCTACGGGCTGATGATGCAGGAGGTCGAGCGCGCCGACAGCGGGCTGCGGTCGTTCTGCTCCGTCATGGGATCGCTGGTCATGTACCCGATCCACGCCTACGGCTCCGAAGAGCAGAAGCGGCGCTGGCTCCCCAAGCTCGCCAAGGCCGAGGCCATCGGCTGCTTTGCCTTGACTGAGCCCAACGTCGGCTCGAACCCCGGCGCGATGACCACACGTGCCGTCCGCGACGGGGGAGAGTACGTCATCACCGGCCACAAGCGCTGGAGCACGAACGCCTCCATCGCCGACGTCGCCGTCGTCTGGGCCAAGGACGACGAGGGCGACGTGCGCGGCTTCCTGGTCGAGACCGACCGGCCCGGCGTTTCGACGCCCCGAATTATGGACAAGTGGTCGCTCCGCGCCGCGGTCACGTCCGAGGTCGTCCTCGAGGACGTGCGCGTTCCGGCGAGCGCGATGCTGCCCAACGTCAAGGGCTTGCGCGGACCGCTGTCGTGCCTGAGCCAGGCGCGCTACGGCATCGCGTGGGGCGTGATCGGCGCGGCCATGTCGTGCTACGACGCCGCGATCCAGCACACGACCTCGAGGGAGCAGTTCGGCAAGCCCATCGCCGGCTTCCAACTCGTCCAGAACCACATCTCGAACATGCTGGCCGACATTACAAAGGCGCAGCTCGTCGGGTGGCGTCTCGGGCGGATGAAGGACGAGGGGACGATGCGGCCCGCCCACGTCTCGCTCGCCAAGCGCGACAACGTGCGGATGGCGCTCGCCGTCGCCCGGCAGAGCCGGCAGCTTCTCGGAGGCAACGGGGTCTTGGGCATCTACCCGGTCATGCGCCACATGGCCAACCTCGAGTCCGTCGTGACCTACGAAGGGACCGACGAGGTCCACACGTTGGTGCTCGGCCTCGAGGCGACCGGCGTTGCGGCGTTCTCGTGACCGAGAAGTAGACCCAGGGTCCGTACCGCGCAAGCGGTCGCGGGGTAGGCTAGCGGAGTCCTGCCACAGCGGCCACGAATCGGCCTGAGCGGCAGGGCGGATACCGCCGTGTCGCTCTTCCACGTATCGTGTGCTCCTCGACTCACATCCGTATGCTCCGCACCCTCGCACTGGCCGCCTTCGCGGTCGCCTCCGTCACCGCTCACGCCCAGACCTACTCGGGCGTCCTCGAGGCCGGTGACGCCC
>NZ_JBARYR010000120.1:0-2746 GCF_049648075.1 Rubrivirga sp.
GTCCGTGGCCGAGCAGTCCTCAGCGGCTCCGACCGGCAACCTCGAGGACGCGACCTCGAGGGCGACGCGCCTCGCCAACGCCGTCTCGTACGCGCTCAACCCACTCGTCCTGCCGCCGGTCGCGTTCTCGCTCCTCGACGCCCACTTTGGCGGGACCGCCCTCGAGGTCGGACGCACGTTCGGGATCTCTCTCGTGTTCTTCTGCCTGATCCCGCTCGGCTACGCCGTCTGGATGGTCCGCTCGGGACGAACGGCAACGCTCGAGGTACGGGAGCGCGAGAAGCGCTGGGCGCTGTTCCTGGTCGGCATCGGGTCCTACGTCGCTGGCGCGACGGCTCTGTGGGCGACCGTCGACGGGCCGGCCGTGCCGATCGTCGTGACGTTCGCGGCGCTCTACCCGATCAACACCGCGGTGCTGCTGCTTATCAACACGCGCTGGAAGATCTCGGTCCACATGTCGAGCCTGGCCGGGTTCGTGGGCGTGCTCTTGTTCACGGCGCTGACCGTGTGGCGCGAGCTGCCCCCCGACCTCGAGGTCGCCCTGACGGCGGCGACGGCCGGGCCGCTGCTGGCGCTCGTGCCGGTCCTGATGTGGGCACGCGTCAGAGTTGGGGCGCACACGGTGGGGCAGGTGTGGGCGGGAGCGGTGTACGGGCTGGTCGTGTTGCCGGCCGAGTTGTGGTGGGTGGTCTACCGCTGGCTGGATCTCGCGGGCTGACAACGTCCCCTCCAGGTGGCGCGCCGTATCCTACTCGAGTCTCTGACGGAATCCGTGCGACTCCTCTTCCTCCTCTTCCTCCTGGCTGGACCGCTGACCGCCCAGCCCGCCGATTCCTCCGAGGTCCGGCTGCAGCCGTTCCCGTACGGGACGTCGCTGACGGTCCAGAGCATCCTCGCCGAGGCGCGCGCGCTCCGACCGATCCCACCGGCACCGCCTGACTCCACCTCGGTGACGGCCGACCCATTCGCCGGGATCGGGCGCCTCGTCGTCGACGAGACGATCTCGCGGACCGGGAGCTACTTCTACGACGTCTTTTTTCAACTCTGGCGCCCGCCGGACGAGGCCCGGTTCGTCAGCGTCGTCCTGGCGGAGCAGCCGCTCCCTGGTCAGGGCACGCTGGTGAGCGTTAGGCTCGATGGCGAGTTGGTGTTCCAGTCTCGCCTGCCGCCCCGAGAGGACGAGGCCGAGGCCGTCGCCCGCCAGGCGGTCGGAGCCACGCTCCGCCGGCTCCGTTGACACCTAGATTATCCAGTCTACCGGCGCTGCCGCGCCGACCCCGTTTCCCGACCTCCCATGCGCCTCGTCCTCCTCGCCGCCGTCGCGTTCGCCGTCTCGCCGGCTGTGTCTGCGCAACAGCTCACGTACCAGCCCACGAACCCCGCGTTCGGCGGCTCGCCGCTGAACTACGGGTGGCTCGTGCAATCGGCGCAGCTCCAGAACTCGTTCGACGACGCCGACGACAACCGCTTCCGGCGCGACCCGCTCGCTGACTTTGAGCAGAGCCTGCAACGCCAGATCCTCAACCAGCTGTCGCGCGAACTGATCTCGAACCGGTTCGGCGACCTCGACCTAACGCAGCCGGGCACCTTCGACCTGGGCGATTTCCAGATCGAGGTGATCCCAGGCATCGACGGGGTCTCGATCCGCATCTTCAACCTCCTCACTGGCGAGGAGACCATCGTTACCGTCCCGAACGGGTTCTAACCTTCTGTGCTCCGTCTCCTACTCGCCCTGGTCCTGATCGCAGCGTCGGGCTGCTCGCCTCGGTTCGCGACCCCGTTCGCCGTCGAGTCCGCCCGGACGGCGGCTCCTCGGACCGTTACCACCGACGTCCTCGAGGCCGTCCCGCCGCCCGCTGATCCTGTCGTGGTGGCCGTCTACCGGTTCCGAGACCAAACGGGGCAGTACCGCGCGCTCGAGAACCTGTCGACGTTCTCGACGTCGGTGACGCAGGGGGCGACGAGCATCCTGGTCCGCGCCCTCGAGGACTCGGGCTTTTTCTCGCCCATCGAACGCGAGGGGCTCTCGAACCTGCTCAACGAGCGGCAGATCATCTCGTCGACGCGGCAGCAGTTCACGGGGCCTGACGGCCAGCCGCTGGGGCCGCTTCCGCCGCTCCTGTACGCGGGCGTGCTCTTGGAGGGGGGCATCATCGGGTACGACTCCAACGTGATCACGGGCGGGGCCGGCGCGCGGCTGCTCGGGGCTGGCGGGAGCGGCCAGTTCCGGCAAGACCAAGTCACGGTGTATCTGCGGGCCGTGTCGGTCCAGAACGGCCGCGTCCTCAAGACGGTCCACACCACCAAGACGCTCATCTCGCAAAAGCTCGACGGCGGGCTGTTCCGCTTTGTCGACACCGAGGCCCTGCTCGAGACCGAGGCCGGGTACTCGACGAACGAGCCGCCGGTGCTCGCGGTGACGTCGGCCATCGAGGAGGCCGTCGTGGCGCTCGTCGTCGAGGGCGCGCGCGACAACCTGTGGGCGTTCCAAGGTCCCAATGACACCGTGACGCAGGAGTTTCTCGAGGCCTACGACGCGCGTCGATCACGCGACGGACAGCGCGACACGTTCGACCGGCTCCCCCTGGACACAGACCGGGACGGGTTCGCCCTCGAACTCGCCGCCGGACTCGGCCGCATCGAGGGCGACTACGCGGACCCGAGTGCCCGGCCGGTCGGGTCTGCGACGGCGACCTTCCCCGTTCGGGGCGGGCTGTCGCTCGGCCTCCGGGCCGAGGGCGGGCTC
>NZ_JBARYR010000121.1:0-9124 GCF_049648075.1 Rubrivirga sp.
GTCGGGTCGACGGGAAGCCCGTGGGACCCCGAGAGCTGGCGCTGGCTGTTCGAGACCGTCCTCGAAGGCGAAAAGCCGATCCTCAACTACTCGGGCGGGACCGAGATCTCGGGCGGGATCGTGTGCGGCAACCACGTCCAGCCGCTCAAGCCGACCGGGTTTCCCGGCCCGGTCCTGGGCATGGACGCCGACGTCGTCGACGAAGAGGGCGCCCCCGTGCGCGGAGCGGTCGGAGAGCTCGCGATCCGCCAACCGTGGATCGGGATGACACGAGGGTTCAGGGGCGATCACGAGGACGAGCGTTACCTCTCGGCCTACTGGCAGACGACGCCGGGCCTGTGGGTCCACGGCGACTTCGCAGCCGTTGACGCCGACGGCCAGTGGTTCCTGCTCGGCCGCAGCGACGACACCATCAAGGTCGCCGGCAAGCGCCTGGGGCCGGCCGAGGTCGAGGCCGCGCTCAACGCCTCGCCGGACGTCTTGGAGAGCGCCGCCATCGGCATCCCCGACGACGTCAAGGGGCAAGCCGTCGTCGCCTTCGCCGTCCTCTCCGACGGCGTCCTCGAGGACGAAGACATCCGGTCATCCTTGACGGGCCGCGTGGCCGACGCGCTCGGTAAAGCGCTCCGGCCCAAGGCCATCTACTTCGTCGACGCGCTGCCGAAGACGCGCAACGCCAAGGTCATGCGACGCGTCATCCGTGCCGCGCATCTGGGCGCCGACTTGGGCAACACGACCGCCCTCGAGGACGAGTCTGCCGTCGAGGCCATCCGCGACGCTCGATAACTCCAGCCAAGCGCATGAGCTTCAAGACGCTATGTCTCGCCGGAGCGACCATCACGCTGATCCTGTCTGGGGTCCTGATGGTCCACCCGCCGCTTCTACTCTCGCTTTTCGACCTCGACGGCGGCACCTCCATCGAGGTGATGACGCGGCGTGCATCGGTCCTCTTGCTCGGGATCGCTGTCACCCTCTGGCTCGCACGGGACGCCGCACCATCTCCGCTGCGGCGGGCCGTCGCAGTGGGCACAGCCGTGACCATGCTCGGGCTCGCAACCCTCGGTACGGTCGAGATCCTCCGCGGGTCGGTCGGCCCCGGGGTGATCCTGGCGATTGGGACCGAGATCGTCTTGGGAGCCGGCTTTTTGTGGAGCACGGCCGAGGACCGGTCGGCGTCCTCGAGAGTGGCTACGCCTCGATCTCGACGAGTGTGATCTCGAACGTCAGGTCTTCGCCTGCGAGCGCGTGGTTGGCGTCGAGCGTGACCGAGTCGTCGTCCAGTTCCGCGACCGTCACGATGACCGCGCCGCCGCCCTCGAGACCGAGCTGGAGCTGATCACCAAGCGAGATCTCGCCGTCAGGCATCTGGTCCCTCGGCACGATCAGCGTCTTCTCGGGGTCGGCCTCTCCGTACGCCTGCGCCGCTGGGATCGTGACCACTTTGGTCTCGCCGGGCTCGAGGCCCATCACCGCCGCATCGAAGCCGGGGACCACCTGGCCAGCGCCGGCTGTGAAGGCGAGGGGGTCGCGGCCTCGGGACGAGTCGAACTCAGAGCCATCGGCTAAGGTGCCGGTGTAGTGGACGCGGATCTGGTTGCCGGACTGGACGGGCATCGAAGTCGAGGGGGTCGGGAAAGCCGAAAGGTCTCGGTCATGCCTAGAGGGCGCAAACGAAGACCCCGGTCAGCGCGCCCCGACGGCGTCCTCGAGGACGGCCCAATAGAAAAGGGGGCCTGAGCCGAAGCCCAGACCCCCTATCAGCGATGCCGCCTGGATCAGGTAGCGTCGTAGTAGTACACGTTGTCAGCGCCGTGCTCGGTGTAGCTCGACTCGAGGTACGTGCGGTCCTTGTCGTCCTTGGGGTGGACGCCGACCATGATCCCGCCGTCCTTGACGTCGTTCTCGTAGACCTGCGCCTGGTCCTCCGGGATGCCGGCACCGACCAAGGCGCCGAGCAAGCTGCCACCGGCGCCACCGGCGCCAGCACCTGCGAGTGCGCCAGCGAGCGGGCCTGCGACCGCGCCGATGCCTGGGATCAAGACGGCTCCGCCGATGCCTGCGATGGCACCGATCACTCCGCCGGTCGTGCCACCGACTGCCGCGCCGACGCCGGCGCCTTCGGCGGCCTTCGAGCCTTGCTCAATTTCGTCCTCGGCCACGTTGCGGTTGTAGCGCTCGCGCGTGTCGTCGGACATCACGACGTGGACGTCGTCGTCGGTGTAGCCGCGGTCGCGGAGAGATGAGTAGTAGCGGTTCGCTGCGACGGGGTCACGGAAGGTGCCCGTAACGAGAGAGCGGTTGGTCTGAGTGGTGTTGTCCATTGGATTGGATGGGTAGAAGGGACCCGTTCAATGGGGACGAGCCCCTGTGTGTTTCGTCGATTCTGTGAAGCGTGGTCTTCCGAGTCCGTTCTGGGGAAACCCCCGGTCCGGGTCCGAGGTCCTCTCGTCCCACACCGACGCGACTCGTGCCCACTCCCCTCATCTGGTCCGAGCCGTTCGCGATCCGATCCTACGAGGTCGGACCAGACGAGCGCGCGTCCGTCCTGACGCTCTGCGACCTGCTCCAGGAAGCGGCCGGCGAACACGCCAGGGCCGCGGGGAAGGACGGGTTCTCTCTTCCGAACGGCAGTTGGGCGACCTGGGTGCTCTCCCGGCTCGCCCTCGAGGTCGACCGCCGCCCTCGACTCCGCGAGCGCCTCGAGGTCGAGACCTGGCCCGCCGACCTCGATGGGCTCCGCGCCACACGCGACTTCGTCGTCACGGGCGGCGACGGCGTCAGGCTCGCCAGCGCGACGAGCCAGTGGTTCCTGATCGACGTCGAGCGCCGGCGCCCCATTCGCCTTCCTCGGTCGATGGACGGGTTCTCCGTCCCGGACAAGCCGCGGGCGCTCGTCCTCGAGGGCGAGCCCGTGGCGCCGGCCACCGTCGAGCACCAAGCGACGTTCCGCGTGCGCCGCTCTGACCTCGACCGGGTCGGCCACGCGAACAACGTCCGGTTTATCGAGTGGGCGCTCGAAGCCTTACCGTCGGACGTCGGCCTCGAGGGCGTCGACGTGCTCTACCGGGCCGAGGCGGTGTACGGCGACGAGGTCGCTTCCCAGGCGGGGCCGCTGGTCGACGGCGAGCGCTATCATCGGCTCGCCCGAGTCTCCGACGACCGCACCCTCGCCCTCGCCCGAACCCGATGGACCGCGTCTACCGAATCGTCCTGACGCTTGTCGTCTTGTTCGCCGTTTTCTACGGCTTCGAGTGGTTCACGTCGGGTGGCGAGACGGAACCCATCGAGGTCGCCGTCGAGTCGATCCGCGAAGGGGCGTCGGTGATCGACGTTCGCACCGCGTCGGAGTACGACGGCGGACACATCGAGGGCGCGATCCACGCCAACGTACTCGGGGACGGGTTCCGCGACGCCGTGGCCGACCTCGACCGAGACGAGCCGGTCTACCTCTACTGCCAATCCGGACATCGAAGCGGCCGCGCAGCGGCCGTCCTCGAGGGGATGGGCTTCGCGCGCGTCGTCAACGTCGGCGGCATCGGCGCTCTCGAAGAGGGCGGGTTGCCCATCGCTAGGTAGCCGACCTCGAGGGCGAGTTACAGCTCGATGATCGTCGCGTTGAGCACGTGGCTGACGTCACGGATCCGGGCGAGCGTCTGCTCGTCGGGCGTCCCGTCAAACTGGATCCTCGCGCACGCGGCCTCGGCTCCTTGGAAGACCAGGTTCTCCATCTCGTGGACGTTCCACGACGCCTCCCGCATCTCGCCCAGAACTCCTGCCAGGACGCCGACGCGGTCGAGGTGCCGCACCGTCAGCAGATGCGTCGCGGGTGACTGCTCGGCCAGGTTGACGCCGTTCTCAACCGCGCCCGTCTCGACGTACATGAGAATGACGCGAGCGGCCTCCTGCCCGATCGCCCCGGTCGCTTCCGCCGTCGACGCGCCGACGTGATGCATGATATAAGCAGACCCGACGAGCGGATGGTCGAGCACGCCCGTCTTCGACTCCGGCTCACCAGCGGGCACATCCGTCGCGTAGCGGATCCGTCCGGCCTCGAGGGCGGCGGCGACAGCGCTCTCATCGACCACCTCGGCGCGGGCCGTGTTAACGAGTGCGGACCCGTCCGGCATCGCATCTAGAAAATCGGAGTCGACGAGGTGCTTCGTGTCCGGCGTCGAGGCGACATGGACCGAGACGACATCGGACGCACGGGCGACCTCGATGGGCGACCCCGCTCGAGTGATGCCGAGAACTTGAGCCGTCTCGTCCGTCAGCGACCGGCTCCAGGCCACGACCGGCATCCCGAACGCCTTGGCCCGTGCCACCATCTCCCGACCGATGCTTCCCATTCCGAGAAGCCCGAGCGTTCGGCCTCGCAAGCCCCGTGCGGACGAGAACCCCTTTTTGTCCCACCGCCCCGAACGCCCCTCGATCACTTGGTCCGGGATCCGACGATCGAGGGCGAGGATCAGCCCGAAGGCAAGCTCGGCAACCGCCGCCGCGTTCTTCCCCGGGCAGTTGGCCACGAACACCCCTCGGTCTGACGCGCCCGCGACATCGATGGTGTCGACGCCGGCCCCGGCTCTCACGATGAGTTCGAGAGACCTGGCCGCATCGAGGGCGTCCGCCGCTACGCGCGTCGATCGCACCAGCAAGATTCCAGGGTCGTAAGACCCGAGCGCCTCGACGAGCGCGTCGCCCTTGAGCGTAGCGTCTTCGAGGACGGTGAGCCCTGCGTCTCGAAGCCGGTCGAGGGCAGTGTCAGAAACGGAATCGGCGACGAGAACGGTCATCTGAGATCGCAGAGGAGGAACGTGAAACCACGCGCCCTCGAGGACGGCTGGACAAGCCCTCGATCAAGCACGACTTCGGTTCGGGTGTGACTGCAGCGGCAGCGGCTACGTCTTAGTCCCAGAAGGTGTGGACCAGGAGCCCACTCCTCAGCTTCGGCTCGAACCACGTCGACTTCGGGGGCATACGCTCGCCGGCATCCGACACGTCCAACAGCTCCTCCGGAGCGGTCGGGTACATCGAGAAGGCGATGTCGGCCTCGTCCGAGTTGACCAACCGCTCGAGTTCCTCCGTCCCCCGGATGCCGCCCACGAACGCCACGTTCTGGTCAGTACGAGGGTCAGTGATGTTGAGCATCGGCTCCAAGACGAACTCGGCCAGCCGGGCCACGTCGAGCGTGTCCGCGACGCCGTCCCGCTCGGTCTCCGGGAGCACCAACGTCATCCAGCCGAAGTCCATGCCGAGGTAGAACGCGACCGTCCCGAACTCTTCCGGCTCGGGGAACAGCGCTTCCTCGACCTCGAAGCGGCGCCGGAGTTGGTCGAGGAACTTGCCCTTCCCGACCGGCAGGTCCTTGACGATGCGGTTGTACGGCAGGATCTCCATGTCCTCGTACGGGAACAGGACGGCCAGGAAGTGTCCGGCCTCGTCTGCATCTACGAGCTTCGCCGCCCTCGAGGCCGCAGCGCTCCGGTGGTGTCCGTCCGCGACGTAGAGTCCGTCGATCTCAGAGAAGGCCTGGACCAACTCGCTGGTGCCGTCGATGGCCCAGACCGTGTGCTGGACGTAGTCCTTGGCTCGGAAGTCGTAGATGGGCTCCTGCTCCATCGCCGCCTCGACGGCCTCGTCGATAGCGTCCTCGCCGCGGTAGGCGAGCATCACAGGCTCGGCGTGGGCCTTCTGCGCCACCACGTGCCGCGTACGGTCGTCCTCTTTGTCAGGACGCGTGTCCTCGTGCTTGAGGATGACGTCGTTGTCGTAGTCCGCGACCGACACCAACCCGACGATCCCGGTTTGTGCCCTGCCGTTCATCACCAACCGGTAGACGTAGAGCCTCGGCTGATCGTCACGGACGAACGCTTCGGTAGACGCGAGCTCTCGGAGCGCTTTGGCGCCTTGCTCGTAGACCGCGTCATCGTGCTCGTCGACGCCCTCGAGGTCGATCTCTGGACGGACGACGTGGAGGAAAGAGTGCGGATTGCCGGCGGCTAGCTCACGAGCCTCCTCCGATGTAATCACATCGTAAGGGACCGAGGCGACGTCCTCGGCCGTCTCAGGGGAGGGCCGGAGTGCGCGGAACGGACGAACGGAGGCCATATGAGGCGAATTGGGGGCGATGTACCGTCAAGATAGAGGCGAACTCCCGTCGATCGTTTCAGACTTCTATTTCAACACTTACGATCAGGACACCCCGCTGACTCCCGAGGCCTCCGCCAAACGGCTTGAACGGTACGGCTTGGCGATGAAGTCGCCCAATCCCAGCAGCGAGGCGGCGCCTCCGATCTGCGGTGCTCGCGAGTGCCGTGAACGCGACGACCCGGAGCTCTTCCCTAAGTCCGCTCGGATGCGCCGCGTGACCTCGACGCCTGACAGGTTGGGCTGCATGACATCCATCAGGACCAGTCGTAGTGCGTTTCTCGGATCCGTTCCAGGTCAGTGGGTCCGCCCTCCGCCGAACCGGCCTCGATGCCCACGACGCGGACCATGTCGAGGATGAGCAGCGCCTGGTTGGCCGAATCGTCCTCGACGACAAGAACCCGTTTGACGGACGACGGCTCGACGTCGGCGGGACGCGTCCCGGCGGCCATCCGCAGAGGATGACAAGAGCGCCCTGCGTAGAGATGGGGTCATGGTCCGGCGCCGCAATCAGATCCGGTGAAACGTCGGCGACGCCTCGAACCACGATCGGCACATCGCTCATCGAGTACTGATCCTGAATGGACCGGTCCAATCGGACGCCGGCCCCGTCCTCACATGCTGACGAGATGTAGAGCGCGTCGAAGGTCTCGTCCTTGAGGCGCTCGGTCGCCTCTCTAGCGACGGCAACTCCCTCTCCGGTCACCCCGAGCGACTCGGCGCGTCCTAGCGCGAGCGCCCTCGAGGGCTCGTTCGAGTTGACAACCAAGACTCGGAGCCCCTCGAGGTTGGCCGCCCTGGTTTTTGTGTCGATCTCGTGAGCGGGAACGGTGAGTCACGCGCGCCGTGCGCCCTCGAGGACGAGCGCCCCTCCGGCCTCTCGCGCCGCCCCCTTGGTTCGCGCCGAGAACGGCCTCGACAACTCGACGGATCCCGAGTCGCGTTCCAGCCTCATCGACCTAGTCCGGGACGCCCGACGTCACCGATACCGTGACGAGGGCCGATTGGGTCGCCGGTTCCGACGGCGACGTGCCACTGAGACGTCGCAGCGGCAACCTCGGGTGAGGCCGACACGACAACCAGCAGCCACGGCACGGCGTCGAACGGCGACGAGGTCTCTTTCGATTCGTGGGAGCCTGCGATCCCGTTGCGGTCGTCCAGTTGCAAATCGCCGGATTCGGTCGGCAAGTCCAGGAAGCCTCGGAGCACCGCACAGCCCGGGGCGAACTGGCGTCACTCGGCGAACTTGGTCCCGAGTGTTGATTCATCCGACTTCCATCCCTGAGCCTTGCCCAAGCCTCGGTTTTCCGGTACCATGGGTTTTCCATCGCGGGGTGGAGAAGTGGTATCTCGTCGGGCTCATAACCCGAAGATCGGGGGTTCGAATCCCCCCCCCGCAACTAGCGCCGGCTCCTTCGGGGGTCGGCGCTTTCGTTTGTGACGGCTAGGCGCCGTAGACCTTGACTGATTCGTACCGCTTGAGCCGAACCGACCCCGCTTTGGCTCCTCGAGGCTTCGTCACGTCGCAGGCGCGGCACACGTGGACGTCCACCTTGCCCGACGCGTTCTTCGCCTTCGAGTGACGGACGGCGAGCTCCGCGGCCTTCTTGACCACCGCTCGCGGCACCTCCCCCCCGTCGGGCGTTCGAATGACGACGTGGCTGCCGGGCGTCCCCCCCCCGACATGGAGCCAAACGTCTTGCGGCCGAGCCACCTTGAACGTCAGCTTGTCGTTGTCGCGCGCCGTCTTGCCGACCATGACCTCGTAGCCCTCGATGTCGTGCGTGTCGTAGTCGGCGAGGGTGGGCGTGCGTCGGGCCATCAGAGTAGTCTTGGCGGGACCGAAACCTAGCCATGCCGACCCTCCTCACTCGCGACCCGTCTGACGCCGTCGCCGTCCTCGAGGGCGGCGGCACCTGCGCGTTCCCGACGGAGACCGTCTACGGGCTGGGCGCTCTCGCTCGAGACGCCGAGGCGGTCGAGGCTGTTTTTCAAGCCAAGGGCCGCCCAGGCGACAACCCGCTGATCGTCCACGTCGCCGACCTCGAGGCCGTCGAGGGCGTGGCGACGATGACGGAGATGGGGCGCCGGCTTTTGGAGGCGTTCGCGCCGGGGCCGCTCACGGTCGTTCTGCCCGCGCGCTCGGGTCTGGCACCGACGGTGACCGCAGGACTCGACACGGTCGCCGTGCGGGTCCCGAGCGGAATCGCCCTCGAGATCGTCCGCGGCGTCGGTGCCCCCGTCGTAGCGCCGTCGGCGAACCGGAGCGGGCGACCGAGCCCGACGACGTGGCAGGCCGTCCTCGAGGACCTGGACGGGCGCATCGACGCCATCATGCAAGGGCCTCCGACCGCGATCGGAATCGAGTCGACGGTCGTGGACGCGTCCTCGAGGACGCCCGTCGTCCTACGTCCCGGGAGCGTGACGCTGGCCCAGATCCGAGACGTCTGTCCCGACGCCCGCAACGCCGATCATGGAGACGGCACGATCAGATCTCCAGGGACGAGGCACCGCCATTATGCCCCTCGAGCGACGGTCACGGTCGTCGACCTCGAGGACGCGCAACCCGGCTCCGACGCGGCGTGGATCGGCGTGTCAGAGCCGCCCGACGGCTATGGCCTAGCGACCGTATGCGCCGACCTCGAGGACTACGCGCGACGCTTGTATGACGCGTTTCGACGAGCAGACGCGCACGAGCTGACTCGCATCGAGGTCGAACGCGTTGAGGGCGATGGCATCGAGGCCGCCCTGTCGGACCGGCTCCGCCGTGCGGCCGCGCGCTAGCCTCCGATCAGGCCCCGCCCGACGTACATCAGGACGAAAAGGGTGATCCAGACCAGGTTGCCGACCCCCAGGCCAAGCGACAGCGTCTTGCGTCCAGAGTCGTCGCCGGCCGCGAGCTTGTTCCAGCCTCGGCGGATCAGCAGGAGTTGGACCGCGACCAGGATCAGCCCCAAGGTGAGCGACGTGTGGTACGCCC
>NZ_JBARYR010000122.1:0-1871 GCF_049648075.1 Rubrivirga sp.
GGGCCGCGAGGTGGCGCGGCTGCACGACGGCCCGCTAGGTCCAGGGGAGCACGCATTCGGCCTGACCGCAGCGCGTCTGCCGGCCGGCGTCTACGTCGTCCGCGCTGGGGCTGGCACCGAGGCGCGGACGCAGGCGCTGACGGTCGTGCGGTAGCGCTTGCGCGCGCAACGGCACCGAGGCGCGCACAAAATCGCCGGGCGTGATCGAGTCCGCTCCCGCGTCGTCGGGCAGGGCGCCTTCGGCATCGACGTCATGTCGGCGACGGCCGACCTCGAGGTCGAGCCGGAGAGCGCGATCGGAGCGCGGCTCGAAGGCCGTTCTGAAGCGGGAAACCGCGTGGCGTGGGGGAGCTCCGACCCGATCCTGATCCGTCCGGAGGCCGGCTTCGAGGTCCGCCTGACGATCGAGAACGAGGGGGCCGATCCCGTGGTCGCCGTCGCGCCGCTGTCGCCGCCCGCCCTCGAGGGCGACGTGCTCACGCCCGCCCGCGGCCACGGCTCGGGGACGAGCCGTCGGAGGTCATGACCAAACCCAGGAGAAGGAGCAAGATAGGCGGATCCGCGCGTCGCCATCCGGTTCGCCCTCGAGGACGAGATCGAAGCGGAAGGGTCCGACCTCGAGGGCGGTGCTCGGAAAAAAGGTGAGAGGGCGTGGGCCGTTCCACGCTCGAACCTCGGAACGGAGACAGACACTTTCCGACGCTTCCACGATGTCACGCTCGCTCCCGCTCCTCCTCGCCGTCCTCGTGGCACTCGCCACAGGCTCCGCGCTCTCGCAGACCTACGAGATCATCGACCCAGGCCCTGGCGGTCAGTCAAGCCCGGCGATAGCGGTGTCAGCAGACGGGTCCGTCATCGCCGGTGGCACCAGTCAGCCAGAAGGCTCGCGGGCCTATCGATGGACCGAGGCCGACGGGCTCGTCGTTCTCCCGGCGACGCCGGGTGGCGAGTACATGGTCAACGTAGACGATATGTCACCCGACGGTTCTCTCATCGTCGGCAGGACGTTACTGGCAGATGGGTTGCTTGCGTTGATGTGGACAGAAGCAGGGGGTACGCAAGTCATTGACCTGCCTGGCGTGAGCACCAGTGACTACTACATCAGGGCAAATGCTGCCGGCAACGATGGGGTCATATCGGGAAACATCAGCGCGAAGTTCAACGGTGGTGGTGGACCGTTCGAGGACCGCTCGTTCCTCAGGCTTCCAGACGGGTCCTTCTCGCTTTTAGAGCTTGCTCCGAGCGGCAACAAGACCTCCTCGAGGGCAGTCACCCCAGATGGTTCTGTGGTGGTCGGTGCAGCGGACCTGACCCAGCCTCTTGATGATTTCCATAGATTCCACCCGTATCGCTGGACGTCTGAAGGTGCGGACCTGTTGGACGGTCCGTCCGAACGATTAGAAGGAACAGCAACGGACATCACTCCAGATGGCTCCTTCATCGTAGGGTACCATATACGGCTAACGGAGAGCGGTGCCTTCGCTGGCTCTCCCCGTTTATGGTTTCGGTGGTCGGAAGAAAGCGGGGTAGAAGATCTCCCCGTTCTGACCGGACAAGACGCTGGATCTGGCTACGTCGGCGCGCTAGAGTCGCCGGTCAAGGTATCCGCCGACGGATCGGTCGTGGTGGGACGCATGAGTAGTGGGGATGCGTCCCGGCAGGTCCCTGCGATCTGGCGAGAGGGAGTGGGGACCGAGAACCTTCTGCGGGTCTTGAGGGAGGAGTACGGCCTCGATGTCCAGGAAACCTTCCCCGCCCGAAGCGACGTCACCGGCATCAGCGACGACGGGACAGTCATCATTGGATATACCTCGAAGGGGATGGGGTGGCGAGCTGTGATCCCACCGCGTGTCCTCCGCGTCACCGCCACC
>NZ_JBARYR010000123.1:0-1889 GCF_049648075.1 Rubrivirga sp.
GTCGCCGCGCCTCTGCGCTCGGCGACCTGGGCGCCGTCGCCCGCGGGTCCGAGAGAGTCGGCGCGAGCCCAGCGGACCACGACGGGCCGGCCCTCCGATGCGGCGACCTGCTGGATGAGCGCGTCCCACGAAGACGTTTCGTCACCGCCGATCGAGAGGATCAGGTCGCCGGGTTGCAGTCCCGCCTCGTCAGCGGCCGATCCTGGAGCGACGGTGGCGATTACGGGCGGGAAGCGAGGGGTCGCTCCAAAGACGGTGTCGAGCGACGGGTCCTCGCCGGACCGGTCCAGCTCGGTCGCTCGTCGCGACAGCTTGGAGAACAGCCCGTCCTCGGCCTCGAGGTCGACGCGCTCGCCGGCGCGCAGGACGGTCAGGCGGAACGGGGACGCCCCGATCGTCTCGGGCGTGAACACGGCCTCGAAGCGTTCGACGGACTCCCCGTTCACGCCGACGATTCGGTCGCCAGTCTCGAGCCCCATTTCGGCGGCGAGCGAGTTGTCGGAGATCTCGAGCGGGACGTTCTCGGCCGGCGTGTAGGACTGTCCGTAGACCATCCCAAGCGCCGCGAACAGGATGATCGCGAAGATGAAGTTGAAGATGACCCCGCCCGAGATCACGATGCTCCGCTGCCAGACCGGCTTCGACCGGTACTCGTCCGGCGCCGGCTCGCTGCTCAGCCCTTCCTCGTCCATCCGCTCGTCCACCATCCCCGCGATGCTGACGTAGCCGCCGAGAGGGATCGCCCCGACTCGGTACTCGGTGTCGCCGGACTTCTTCTTGAACAGGTTCGGCGGGAAGCCGATCGAGAAGGCGTCGACCCGCATCCCGAACAGCCGGGCGGCGAGAAAGTGGCCGAGCTCGTGCACGAACACGAGCACGCCGAGCGCCAACGCCACCCACAGGAAGTACGAGAGCGAGTCGAAAATGGCCTCCATAAAGTCGTGAGCCCTTAGGCTGTTTGGTAAGCACGCGCCTCGGCGGCGCGGCGGGCGGCAGCGTCAACGGCGAGCAGGCCGTCGAGCGTATCCGCGGGTCGGGCGGCGCGCAGGCCGGCCTCGACGAGTCGGGGAATGTCGGTAAAACGGATGTCGCCCGACAGGAAGTGAGCGACAGCGACCTCGTTGGCCGCGTTGAGTGCGGCCGTCGCCCCGTCTCCGCCCTCGAGGGCGTCGTAGGCGAGCCCGAGGCACGGGAAGCGATCGGGGTCGGCCGCTTGGAACGTGAGCGGACCGGCGTGTTCCCAGTCGAGCCGAGGATGCCTCGCAGGCCATCGCTCGGGGTAGCTGAGCGCGACCTGGATCGGGACGCGCATGTCGGGCGGGCCGACTTGGGCCTTCGACGAGCCGTCGACGAACTCGACGACCGAGTGGACGACGGACTCCGGGTGGACCACGACCTCGATGCGCTCGGACGGAACGTCGAACAGCCAGCGGGCCTCGATAACCTCGAGCCCCTTGTTCATCATCGTCGCCGAGTCGACCGAGATCTTGGCGCCCATCGACCAGTTGGGGTGGGCGACGGCCTCTGCGGGCGTGATCGACGAGAACGTCGACGCGTCCCGGTCTCTGAACGGACCGCCCGAGGCCGTCAAGATCAGCTTCTCGATCGAGCCTGGCGGCTCACCGACCAAGCATTGAAAAAGAGCCGAGTGCTCCGAGTCGACGGGGATCACGACGGCGCCCGAGGCGAGACACGCGCGTTCGACGAGGGCACCGGCGACGACGAGCGACTCCTTGTTGGCGAGCGCGATCGTCTTGCCCTTCCGAGCGGCGGCGAGCGTCGGCTGAAGACCGGCGGCGCCGACGATGGCCGCGACGACTACGTCCACGTCCTCGAGGGCGGCCAAGGCTCCGACGGCCGCGGCGCCGGCGTGGACCTCCGTGTCGGTC
>NZ_JBARYR010000124.1:0-2169 GCF_049648075.1 Rubrivirga sp.
CTCGAAGGCGACGCGGCGGACGAGCGGCTCGCCGTCCTCGCCCTCGACCGGGACGTCGACGACCAAGTCGAGCGTGAAGAACGCCGGGCCGGTCCCGAACTCCGGCCACCCGGCCGACGCGGGGACCTCGACCTCGACCTCGGAGCGCATCCGGGCGTCCTCGCGGAGCACCTTGACCAGGTGCCAGGCGAGCTCGTCTTGAACGGCGCCGGGATACGGGGGCTCGTAGTGGGGACCGGTGGCGAGCACTCGAGCCCAATCGGACGGGGTGCCGACGCGGGAGGGAACGGTAGACATGGCAGCAGGGGAGGTGGGAACGGCGTGCCTCGCGCACGCGCACGCGTAGTGTATATAGACAGGGTGCCACCTGACTGTCACACGTACCGAACGGTCTGATACTCGTCCTCGAGGCCGACGAACGGCCGCCGCCGCGCCGACCCCGAGGGCAATCCCGCCGGCTCCGGCGTGACCTGGGCAGGACGACCCCCGGCTTCGCGTTGGGCGATGGCTCGACCTCGAGGTCGCCTACCTTCGAACTCTCCTCGAACGCCCATGCGACGCCTCCTCCTGCTCCTCCTCCTCTCCTCGGCAGTGGGCGCCGACGCCCAGATCGGGTTCAGCGCGTTCAACGGGCGCTCGCACCCTGAGATCGACTGGCAGGTCGCAGAGACGGAGAACTTCGAGATCGTGTACCCGGCACACCTGGCCGGCATCGAGGCCGAGGCCGCGTCCATCGCCGAGGCGAGCTTGGCCGTTCTGGTCCGCAACATGGGGCCGGACTCGGCGGCAGTGTCTTTCGACGACCCGATCCGGCTCTACCTGTCGGACGAGGACGAGATCGCGAACGGGATCGCGTTCAACCTCGGTCCGAGCGGGTTCACGACGATCTGGGTCCACGTCAACGACGCGGCCTCGATCTGGACCGGCGACGTCAAGTGGCTCCGCAAGGTGATCGCCCACGAACTGGCGCACCTGGTCCACTACCGAGCCACGCGATCGAGCCTGGGCACGCTGGGCATCTTCTTCGGCGACCCGTTCCCGAGCTTCTGGACCGAGGGCCTGGCCCAGTACCAGACCGAGGCCTGGGACGCACAGCGGGGCGACCGCTGGCTACGGACGGCGACGTTCGAAGACCGGCTCAACTACAACGACGGCACGAGCCCCCAGAACGGGCGCCTGCGCTACGCGGTCGGGAACAGCCAGGTGCGCTACCTCGCGCAGACCTACGGCGACTCGACGCTGTCCGCGATCCTGGCCCACCGCCGCCCGGCGCTGTTCGGGCTCGCCCGTGTCCACGACTTCTACGACGCGTTTCAGGCCGTCACGGGGCAGAGCTACCGCGCGTTCAACGAGGAGTGGCGGCAACACGTCAACGTGTACTACAACACGCAGGCGGGCCAGATGGAGCGGCTCGACAGCCTCGACGCGAAGCCGTTCTCCCTCCCCGGCCAGGTCGTGTACGACGTCGCGTTCAGCCCCGACACGTCGCGCGTGGCGGCGGTCGTGCTGCCGAGTCTGGCCAGGCCGGTCCGTCGGCTCATCACGGTCTCGAACCCCGGCGCGGACTCGACCGCTCCGCGCGACCTGCGAATCCTGGCCGAGGGCTCCATCGCTGGCCCGGTCTCGTGGTCGCCCGACGGCACCCAGATCGCCTACGCCCGGACGCGCCGAGGCGAGTACGGATCGCTCGTCAACGACCTGTACACCGTCACCACCGACGGCGACATCACGCGCCTGACCACGGACCGCCGCGCCTCATCCCCGTCGTTCGCGCCCGACGGCCGGCGCATCGCGTTCGTCGGCCTCGAGGGCGGAACCGCCAACGTGTTCGTGCTCGACCTCGAGGGCGGACGGGCCGTCACCGGCTCTGAGCGCGCGCTCACGAGCTTCGAGGGCGACACCCAGATTCCGACCGTCCGCTGGGGTCCCACCGGCGACCGCGTCGCGTTCGACCTGTTCGACCTCGAGGGCCGACGCGACCTGGCGACCGTCGAGGTCGAGACCGGCCAAGTCACGCGCCTGGGCACCTCGCCCCGCGTCCGACCGCAGGACCGCGACGACCGGCTCCCCGTTTGGAACGCGGCCGGCGACAGCCTGGCGTTCACGTCGCTCCGGGACCGCGCGCCCAACGCGTTTTTGGTGGACGCCGACCTCGAGGTCGAGACCCCA
>NZ_JBARYR010000125.1:0-2519 GCF_049648075.1 Rubrivirga sp.
CAGCAGCACCGCCACGCCGACGACGTTGGCCACGACGACGCCCAGCGCCCGCCGCCCGCGCCCTCGAGGAGCAACCCCGTCCTCGAGGACGGATCTCTCGGGTCTCGACGCGTGCCGCCCGCTGTCCGTCTGCGTCACGGATCGCCCTCGAGGAGGCCGGCCCCGTGCCACATCCCTCGTGCCCCTTGCCCCATCAGTGCGCGTTCTCGTGGACGAACCCCTTGAACACCGTCATCACGATGATCTTGAGATCGAGCCACAGCGACCAGTTCGAGATGTACCAGAGGTCGTACTCGATCCGCTTGGTGAGGCTCGTATCACCGCGCCAGCCGTGGACCTGCGCCCAGCCCGTGATGCCCGCCTTCGTCTTGTGGCGCAGCATGTAGCCCGGGATCTCGTGGCGGAACCCCTCGATCAGCGACGGGCGCTCCGGCCTCGGCCCAACAACCGACATGTCCCCGCGGAGGACGTTCCAAAACTGAGGCAGCTCATCGAGGCTCGTCCGTCGCAGGAACGAGCCGACCGGCGTCGCTCGCGATTCGCCCTTGGTAGACCACACGGCGCCCGTCCCTGCTTCTGCGTTGACGGGCATCGAACGGAACTTCAGGATCTCGAACGTCTGCCCGTTCAAGCTCATCCGCGTCTGCTTGTAGAGGATCGGCCCCGGCGACGACAGCTTGACGGCGATCGCGATGACGGCCAGAAGAGGCGACAGGAGCACCAGTGCCGCCACCGAAAACCCGATGTCCCAGACGCGCTTAGCGAGCTGCCGAACGTCGAGGGGCGCCTCGTCCAGCAGGTGGATTACCGGCAGGCCATCCACGTCCGAGATCCGACTGTTGAGCAGGTCCAGGCCGAGCAGGTCCGGGACGAGCGCGAGGTGCGCCGTGTGGCGAGCGCACGCGTCCGCGACGGCCTCGATTTTGGGCGCCGCCGCCAGCGGAAGGGCCGCGTACACCAGATCCACCCCGCCCTGGTACCGGTCGAGGACCCGCTCGATGTCGTCGACCCGTCCCAAGACGTTCGGCGGGACGACGGGCTCGGGGTAGATGCGGCTCGGCTCAGCCGGCACCTCGTCTCGGTCGTCCAGGAATCCCAGCACCTCGAAGCCCATCCACGGGTAGTGGTGGAAGGCTCGCGCGAGCCGCTGTCCCGCTTTCCCCGCGCCCACGATCAGCACACGGCGGACGTTCCGTCCCTGCTGGCGTCCTCGACGCAGCACGACGTAGATCGATAGACGAAGGCCGACGAGCAGGACGGACGCGATCCCGGCGAAGAGCGCGACGTGCAGCCTCGAGAACGAGAACTCCCGGTAGAAGAACGACGCCCCAAACGACGCCACCAGGCCCAACGCGACCGCACGGCCGACAGCGAAGACCACCAGCGGGAGACGTTGCGCGCGGTGCGTCCGGTACAGGCCTGAGACCAGCAGGACGCCGCCCCAGATCGCTAGCACGAACGGGAGGTACCCGATGTACTGCTCGAGCGAGACCCACTCGGGCGGGGTTAAAACCTCGAATCGGAGGACCCAGGCCAGGATCCAGGCCAAGGCCACGAGCGCCAGGTCTGCGACGAGCAGAAGGCGTTGGAGGAGTACACTACGTTCGCGAAGCATCGGACCTAGCCGGCCAGGGAGTCGGGCGAGCGTGTCAAGCGGTCAGATGCGAGGGGGCGTGTGAGCAGTGACAATCTAATCGATCCCGGCGGGAGGTCCTAAACCACAACGGACCGCCCTGTCCGGTGAGGAAGAGCGGTCCGGGTCGAGCGGGCGGGCCAGGCTAGCGGGCCATCCCGCCCTCGGTCGGGTTGAGGACCAAGTTGATCAGGTGGATCGTGCCGTTGGAGGCCTCGATGTCGGTGAAGATGATGTCCGCGTCGTCGATCATGAACCCGGGATCACCGGTGGTGCGGGTCGAGACCACGAGCTCGTTGCCGTCGAGACCCTCGAGGATCATCCCGTCGGCCAGCTCGGAGGCCTTGAAGTCGCCGGAGATCACGTGGTACTGCAGCACGGCGCCCAGATCGGCAGGGTCAATCGCCGAGAGGTCCATGCCGTCGAAGGCGGCGTTGATCGGGGCGAAGACGGTAAACGGACCCGGTCCGCTGAGCGCGTCGACGAGTCCCGCCCGTTGGACGGCGGCGACGAGAGACGAGAGCTCGGGCTGGCCGGCGGCGTTCTCGACGATGGTCTTGTTGGCCGAGAGCATCGACGCGTCGAGGCCGAGCTCGCCCGTGAGCGAGGGCTCGTTCATGCGGCCCGTCGAGCAACCGGCGACGACGACCGCGAGCAGGAGGATGGAGAAAGAGCGGATCATGAGGGGGGTGGTGCAGGTGAGGGGAGTCTGACAACGGGGCGTCACGGTCCCGAGGTCCGTCCTCACGCGATCTCGCAGCCTCTCAGGCCTACCCCGGTACAGTGCGTCAGGACGGGCCTGACGCAGCGACACGGCCGATCTCGACCGGTTCGAGGACGCGGACGCCAGGCCGCGGCGCTGCGGCGCACGTCACCATCGCTGCGG
>NZ_JBARYR010000126.1:0-19292 GCF_049648075.1 Rubrivirga sp.
GGAGGCGCCCTCGAGGCCGAGCGCGTCGCCGACGCTGTGACACGGGCGTCCCGACCCTACAGCGCGACCTCGTCGAACGCGCCCTTGCCGTCGTTCCCGCCTCGCGAGCCCTTCAAGGCCTGGACCGTCCCCTGGACCACGAACGCGCCGACGGCGTCGGCGAGCGTATACGGCTCGCCGTCCGGGGCCAGCGGCAAGTCGCTGAACGAGCCGCGGAGCGTCGTCTCGTCGATCTGCTCGACCGTGATGGCGCCGGCCTCGAGGACGGTCCCGCCCTGGTCGGTCGCCGGGAAGTAGACGCGCAGGCCCGACGTGCTCTGGATCACGTCGTCGATCGTCAGCGGCTCGTCGAACCGGAACACCATCCAGGTGCTGTCCTGGCGCTCGGCCGAGACCAAGTCGGGGTTCTCGGTCTCACTGTGGGGCCGGGTATGAGCGGACTGGTTGATGTTCAGCGGGTTATCGGCGCTCACCGAGTTCTCGGCCGAGTTCACCACGCCCGTGTCGACGAACCCACGGGCAAACGACTCCGGTACCAGCTCGCCCGGAAACACGACGGTGACGACCCGGTCGCCGGGCACGTCGTAGTCGGGCGTTTGGTTCGTCGAGCCCGGCAGCGCGTCGGACGCGTCGATGGGGACCAGGTTGAAGTTGGACCGCGTCCCGCCGTTGAGATTCGCCGGCTGGTCGAACGCGAAGTCGACGCACGTCGTGGGCTCGAACCCGTCGGTAAACGGACCCCGCCGGAAGTTGCCGACGGCGATCAAGTCTGGTCCCTCCGTTCGGCCCGAATAGTCACCGGGCTTGTCTGTTTCGTACGCGGGACCGCAGACGACGGCGCCGGTGTCGCCGAGAGGAGCGGCGTGGTCGAACGCGTTTTTGCCGTCGTTGCCGCCGCGCGAGCCGACCTCGGCCTGGACCGAGCCCTGAACCACGAACGCGCCCACGGCGTCGTCGAGCGTGTACGGCTCGCCGTCGGGTCCCGGTGGCAGGTCGTCGCCGTAGTACGCCCGCAAGGTCGTCGGCCCCGACTGGTGGACCGCGAGCGAGCCCGCCTGCAAGATCGCGCCCGTCGTCCCGGTCTCGGGGAAATAGACCCGGAGGCCGGACGTGCTCTGGACGACGTCGTCGATGGTCAACGGCTCGTCGAACTCGAACAGGACCTGGTCGCCGTCGCGCGTGACGCGGACCAAGTCGGGGTTCTCCGTCGTCCCGCCGCCCGAGACCGGGACGGCCTGGTTGATGTTTGCCGGGTTCTCCGCCCCCACGTTGCCCGCCGCCGAGTTGACGGTCCCCGTCGCGACGAAGCCGCGGGCGAAGGCGGCCGGGTCGAGGTCGCCCTCGAAGAGGACCTGGACCACCTCGTCGCCCTCGACGTCATCCTCGGGCGCGACGCCGCGGCCGTCGAGGGCGTCTCCGCCCTCGAGGGGGACGAGCGCGAAGCTCGAGCGGTTGCCGCCGTTGAGATAGGCGGGCTGGTCGAATGCGAAGTCGACCAAGGTCTGGGGCGTCCCGTCGTCGGTCGGGGGACCGTCCCGGAAGTTGCCGATCGAGACGAGGTCAGGAGCCTCCGTCGGCCCCGCGGCTGAACGTGCCTCGTGATGGCTGGTCCGCCCCTCGTCGCAAGGGAGAACGGACACCAGGATTGCGGCCCCGAGCGTGCAGAGAATGGTCATCGGTTTGCCAGCGTGGTGAGAACGACACTCCGCTAGGTATCCCTCTCGCGCCCCGATCGGCATGACCTTGTCCGTTGACGAATTGGCTCCGCGCTCGTCGCGGGCGCGTCAACTCATCGCCCTCGAGGACGAGCCACCCACTCGACAAAGAGGACGGAGCGACGGCCTCGAGGACGGATTGCGGTCACCGCGCCGGATCCAGCACGGCCTCGACGCGCGCCACCACGTCCTCGAGGTGGTCCCGCGTCGCCGCGTCCGTCGTCCGGTCGAGGGCGGTCCGAGCCTCGGCCTCGACGCGCCGGAGCGAGCCCCGCGCCGACGCCCGGATGTCCGACTGGCTCACGTCCACGCCGAGGTAGCGGATCGAGGACGGCAACTCCCGCTCGTCCTCCGTCATCAAGGACGACAGCCGCTCGACGTAGCCGCGCTGCAGGTTGCGGCGGTACACGTCGATGGCCGGCCGCGCGTCCTCGAGTTCGGACCACACCCGGCCGCGGAGGTCGTCCTGGTACTCCGAGAGCGAGTAGCCGACCCCGTCGATCGCGTCGCCCTCGACGAGCCGGCCGAGCCGCATCGGGTCCAGCATCTGCCCCAGAATGCCGACCTGGAGCGCGCGGACTTGATCCACGGCGCCGACGGGCCGGATGCGGCGGAGCAAATCCGTGTCGAGCAGCCACGTCGGGGTCTGGAGCACGTTCTCGTCCAAGAACTCGAGGGCGCGCTTTTGCTCCGCTCTGGAGACCGACACGAAGACCGGGCCGGACTGGTCGCTCGCCTTCGGCGTCTCACGCACGCCGCCGATCACCGTCACGACGTGGCCCTGGTACCGCCGCCACATGCCCAGCAGCTCGCCGTAGATCTCCTCGAGGTCGTCGTAGCCCTCGCCCGGCGTCGAGGTCCACGACCGCAGGTTCGGCACGACGCGCTTGAGGTTGGCGACCGCGTAGCCGCTGGCCGCGACCGGGTCGTTGCCCATGTCTTCGGTCTGGGCGTCCGGGTTGAAGCCGCCGAAGCCGCTCGAGAACCGGTACGTCGGGTCCCCCTCCTTCTCCTCGATGAGCGCGTCGAGGACGGCGCTCTCGTCGTCGGGCGAGGTCACGTCGGGGTACCAGCGGTAGCCCCAGTTGACCACGTAGTCGTCGTACGGCCCGATCATGCGGACGAACCGCGTCACGCCGTCGCCGGGCTGGGCGATGTAGTTCTGGCGCGTGTAGTCCATGATCGTCGGCGCAACGCCGTACTCGGACGTGAACGTCGGCGAGCGCAGGCTGTCGACGGGGAAGGCGCTGGACGCGATCATGTTGTGGGGCAGGCCGATGGCGTGGCCGATCTCGTGCGCGATCACCTGGCGCATCGTCTCCCCGATCAGCTCCTCATCGATCTCGAGCGACCGGGCCTGGGGGTTGGCCGCGCCCGTTTCGATCATCAGACGGTTCCGGTAGCTGCGGATGTGGTTGTGGTACCAGATGATGTCGGACTCGATGATCTCGCCCGAGCGCGGGTCGCTCACGCTCGGCCCGGTCGCGTTGCGCGTCGTGGAGGCGACGTACCGGACGGTCGAGTAGCGGACGTCCTCGGGGTCGAACGCGGTCGTGTCGCCCGGCGCGGGCGGCAGTTCGCAGCGGACGGCGTTGAGAAAGCCCGCGACCTCGAAGGCCCGGTTCCAATCCTCCACGCCCGCGCAGAAGTACGGCCGCCACCGCTCCGGCGTCGCCGGGTCGAGCGTGTAGACGATGGGGTCAACCGGCTCGACGAGTTCGCCCCGGAGGTAGGCGGCCGTGTCGCTGGGGACCAGGTCCCATCGCCGGATGTACGTCCGCTCGGCCGCCTTCTGCTCGTCCCGCCCGTAGTCGATCTGGCGGACCGAGAAGTACCCGACCCGGTCGTCGGCCAGTCGAGGCATCATGGGCGTCTCCGGCAAGAGCACGAACGACTGGTACATCTGCATCGACACCGTCCCCGATCCGTCGCGCTGAGGCGGCTCGGTCGCGTCGTAGGTCAGCGTGTGGCGGACGTTGACGTTCTCGGGGAACGCCCGTGCCTCGTCGATAAACGATCGGTCTTTGTCCAGGCTCCGCACCTTGAACTGGGTCCGCTGGCGCGTCGACAAGCCTGAGAGGGCCGCGATATCGGTCGTGTACAACTCGGTCACGTCGACGACGACGCCCGCGCTGTCTGGCGTCAAGGCCGCGACGGGGAAGCTTGCCAGGATCGGCTGGAAGTTGTTGACCTCGACGGACTGCGAGATCGCCAGCGACGGGTCCGCGACCGCCGAGTAGGACTGCGTCCTGAGACGGACCGTGTTGCCGGACCGCTCCCACCGGAGCACTTGCTCCGCCGTCTTCGTCCCCGCGTTCACGAACGGGCTGAGCCCGGCCGGCGTCGCCGAGATCCGGCTGACCGACAACAGGTCGCGTCCGAAGAGCGAGTCCGGGATCTCGAACATCAGCGTGTCCTCGATGCGGTGGACGGCAAACAGGCCGTCGTCCGAGACGGCCGCGTCAGTGACGACCTCCGAATACGGCTTCGGCCCGTTCGATGACGGCGATTTCGAGGACGCGTCAGGTGTGGTGACCGTCGAGGTGCCGGAGCAGCCAGCGACGACGAGGAGGCTGGCGAAAACGAGAGAGCGGATCACGGGATCGAGGACGTGGACGGGAATGGTAGCGCCGTCCTCGAGGGCGATCCAGTCGCTCCGGGTTCTCCCGACCTCGAGGGCGCAGAGAACTCCGTCAGGCTCGAGCCGTCGGTCGTCTCCCCTCTCCTATCCATCCTCTCCATGCCGTCTCTCTCCGACAAGGCCGTCGCCATCCTCGCCACCGACGGCTTCGAGCAGTCCGAACTCACCAGCCCCCGCGACGCGCTGCAAAAGGCCGGCGCCATCGTCCACATCGTCTCGCCCGCGTCCGGGTCCATCAAAGGTTGGGACCAAGGCGACTGGGGAGAGTCCGTCGAGGTCGACGTCGCCCTCGAGGACGCAACGGCCGGTGACTACGACGCGCTCGTGCTGCCCGGCGGCCAGATCAACCCCGACAAGCTCCGCATCGAGGACGCCGCCCTCGAGTTCGTCGAGGCCTTCGCGACCGCTGGCAAGCCGATCGCCGCCATCTGCCACGCCCCGTGGCTCATCATCGAGGCCGGTCTCGCGAAGGACCGCCACATGACGTCGTTCAAGTCGATCCGCACCGACCTCGAAAACGCCGGGGCCGACGTCCTCGAGGAAGAGATGGTCCGATGCCCGCACGGCGACTTCGTACTGATCACGAGCCGCAACCCAGACGACCTGCCCGCCTTCAACCAGGCCATCGTCGACGAGCTCTCGAGCTAACGACTCCCGCCCTCGAGGCCGAGACCTCGGGGGCGCGCTACTCCGCGTGGCGCTGGTTGCGCGGGGCGTCTTCCGGGCTGGTCGGAAGCAGAACGCTGACCTGGGTGCCGCCGCGCAGCGACGGGCTGATGTCGACGCGGGCTCCGATCAGGTCGGCTCGGTAGCGGATCGAGGCCAGGCCTCGGCCACCGGACAGCCCGAGATCTCCGGCCTCGCGGAGTCGGTTCTCGCGCTCGACCCCGACCCCGTCGTCCATGACCTCGAGGGCGGTGCCCTGGTGGGTCTGATGGAGCGTGATGCGGATGGTCTTCGCCTGGGCGTGCTTGACGGCGTTGGACACGGCCTCCTGCGCGATGCGGTACAGGTGCCGGGCCTGCCGTCTGTCCTTGAAGGCGATGTCCTCTGCGTTCACGATGAACTCCGGGCCGTCGTCCGTTTGGGCCTGCTCGGCCAGACGGTTGAGGGCGTCGGCCAGGCCGGTCGCACTCGCGTCGACGGGGTTCAGGCCGTAGGCCATGTCCCGCGCCTCTCCGACCGTCCGCTCGATGTGACCGTGGAGCGACTTCGAGTGTTCGGACAAGGTCCGAAGCTTCTTGAGCAGCTCCTCGGGCATCGCTCCGAGCGGGCCGTCGGGGTTCGCGAAGGCCTCGAGGTCCTTGTGCAGCGCGTGGGAGAGCATCGTCGCTCCGGCCAGCGTCTGGCCGAGACCGTCGTGCAGGTCCATCCCGAACCGCTCGCGCTCGTTCTCCGCCGTCTCCTGGACCTCCCGCTCGTGGTCCTCGGCCTTGATGATCGCGTTGATCCGCGCCGAGACGTCGTTCTGGACGCCGATGTAGTACCTCGGCTGGTCCTCCATCGGGACCGGGCTCACGTACAGGTCGTTGTAGAAGATGGTCCCGTCCTTTTTGTAGTTGCGGATCAGGACGTGGGTCGAGCGAGCGTCGTCGACGCTGTCCCGCAACTCGTACCGCTCGGCTTGGTCCCGGTCGTCACCCTGGAGGAACCGGCAGTTCCGGCCGATGACTTCGTCGCGGTCGTAACCCGTAAAGTGGCAGAAAAAGTCGTTGACCCAGACGATCGGGTTGTCGTCCTGCTTCGGGTCCGTGATGACGACCAGGTTGTTGGCCGCGTGGAGTGCCCGCTTGATCGTGTCCCCATCGAGGTCGGCGTTGAGGTGCCGGTCATCTCTCGGTTCGGGGTGTTCGCGTCGGCCAGTCGGAGGGGTCATCGACGTGGTTCTGGTTTCAGTTGGCGTCGGAAACGTACGCCGCTCACGAGGTCAGCCGGTAGGCTAGCCTCCCAAGGGGAAGTCGATGGAGATGGTCCCGGGGTAGCGGATGGGGCCGAGCGCCGTGTTGATCGACGGCTGCGCCTCGAGCCGGATCGTCTGCCGGCGCGACTCGACACCGGCCAGGTTGCCGACGAGCGTGGCGAGGTCGCCCACGTTGCGGCCGAAAAAGTCGACCAGGTCGAGCGACATCGTGATCGGCAGGTCGGCGCGCTGGCCGGGCTGGATCTGGCGGTCGTCGTTGTAGATGCCCGAGATCGTCTCGGTCCCGTCCAGGAACAGGGTCCAGTCGAGCGAGACCAGCTGGGCCGCCGCTCCGTTGTCCGCCGGGTTCTCCGCGCCGACGTGCAACGTGAACTCGAGCGGGACCGACCCGCGAGTCGCCGCCGCCCCCAACCGTGCCAGGTCCGTCGCACCCAAGCGTCCGTCCCGAGCGCGGTCGATGTCGACGCCCGCCACCAAGCCGTTCGAGACCCGGTCGAGGTCGAAGTCGACCTGCTGCAAGGCGGCGAGTTGCTGGAGCGTGGTGCAGCCCGGGACGAGCATCAAGACGCCGACGACAGAAACGAGAAGAGCGGAGCGGGACATGTGGCGGGATCGAGGATGGGAAGCCGGGGTACGCGCCATCGTCCTCGAAGTCCCCCGCCATGCCTCCGCACCCCGTCGTCGTCGTCGCAAACGACATCCGATCGGCCCACAACGTCGGCTCCATCTTCCGCACGGCCGACTCGGCCGGCCTCGAGGGCGTCGTCCTGACCGGTTTTACGCCGACGCCCGATCACGCAGGGGTCGGCAAGTCGGCGCTGGGCGCGCAAGACGCCGTCCCGTGGTCGCAGGCCGGGACCGTCCTCGAGGCCGTCGCGTCGCTCCGGGAGCGGGGCTTCACCATCGCCGCCTTGGAGCGGACCCCCGGTGCCCTCGAGATCGACGCCATCGAGGCCGACGCCTTCCCGCTCGCCCTCGTTCTGGGAAACGAGGTGTGGGGCGTCCCGGACGACGTCCTCGAGGACGCGGACCTGGTGATCGGGCTGCCGCAGTACGGCGTCAAGGCGTCGCTCAACGTGTCGGTCGCGTTCGGGGTCGCGGCCTACGGGCTCGTGCGGGTGGTGCGGAGCGCGTGACCGGATCCCTCGAGGCCGGAGGGCGTTGGCTTGGCCCCTCTCCCTGACCCGTCATGCTCATCCGTCCCGGCCGCTCCTCTGGAAACCTGATCGACCGCCGTGGCAAAGGCGGAGGCCGCGGCAAGGGCGTCGGCATCGGGCTCGGCGGCATCGTCATCGTCCTGATCGGCATGTTCTTCGGGGTCGACCTCCGGGGCTTCGTGGGCGGCGGCGGGCCGTCGTCGGCCGGCGTGACGGACCAGGTGGTGACGGACCCGACGGACGAGAACGCGATCGTGATCGACGCGATCTTGGTCGAGACCGAGGAGGTCTGGGGCGAGCTCTACCGACAGGCCGGCGAGGTCTACCAGGAGCCCAACCTGGTCCTATTTACGGGCTCGACGCCGACCGGCTGCGGCTACGGCCAGACGGCGACCGGCCCGTTCTACTGCCCGTCGGACCAGACGGTGTACATGGACCTGGCCTTTTTCAACCAGCTCCAGCGCATGGGCGCTCGCGGCGACTTCTCGATCGCCTACGTGATCGCGCACGAGGTGGCCCACCACATCCAGAACCTCGAGGGCCTGCTCTCGCGCTCGAGGTCGAACGCGATGTCGGTCCAGACCGAGCTCCAGGCCGACTGCCTCGCGGGCATCTGGACCCACCACGCGCGCGGCGAGGAGGGGACGGTCGAGCTCGACGACGCCGACATCCAAGAGGGCATCAGCGCGGCGGCCGCCGTCGGCGACGACAACATTCAGCAGAGCGCGGGCCAGGCCGTCCGGCCGGAGACGTTCACGCACGGCTCGAGCCAGCAGCGCGTCGACGCGTTCATGGGCGGCTACCAGAGCGGCGACTACCGCGTCTGCTTCTCGTAGCGGCTCGCCCTCGAGGACGACATCGTGGACATCCAACGCAAGGTGGGCCGAGATGTCGCAGCGCGAGTTGCCGACCGCCTCGAGGACGGGGACGTCCTCGGCTACACGCACCGCGACTACTGCGGGATGGGCGTGGAGCAGCAGGACGGCGCGTACGTCCACGGCCCGATCTGGGACGGATGGGTCAACGTGGATGAGCCGCCCGGCTCTGAGGATCACTGCGGTGGGGCAGTGTTCGAGACGCGGGACGCGTTCGTCGGCTGGCTCGCTGTTCAGACCGACCACTCTCTCTCGGGCCACGACCTCGAGCGCGAGTTCTACCGCGACAACCAGCGGCTGACGGTCGCTCGCGTGCGCGCCTTCGCGGCTGGAGCCGACGGCCGAGCACCTCAACGTCCCGTGTCGCCTCACAACCCATCATGACCTGATGAAGCACGTCTTGGGAGTTTTCGTTCTGATGGCGACAGCCAGCCCGATCCTCGCCCAGCCGAATCGTTTCTGCCAGCACGAGACGACTCAGTACGCCCTCAACGACTGCGCGAGACGGGCAATGGAGGCCACGGACGGCGAGCTCAACCGGGTGTACCAGGATCTCACGGGGATCACCACGGGTGACCGAGAAGAGCGGATCCGTACGGCGCAGCGCGCCTGGGTCGCGTTTCGCGACGCCCACTGCGACGTCGCGTCGTCGGACTACGAGGGCGGGAGCATGCGCCCGATGGTGTACGGCCTGTGCATGGCCGAAGTCACGGTGCAACGCACGATCCAGCTCCGGTCCTACTACGACGAGCTCCGCGAGCGCTAGCCGGCCTCGAGGTCGCGCCACGCTATCGCGACGACGCGGTTGTCCTCGGGGACAGCGGGCGGATCTCGCTTCCGATGCTCAACCCGATCGAAGGGAAGACTCCCGACGGTCCCAGATCGATCGGAGTGAAGGTCGCCCGGAACACGGCGCCACCAGGCCGGACCCATCGGTATCCGGCAGCAACCGTGCCCCACGGTTCCGCGAGGCCCTGTCGGTAGCGCAAGACCAGCCCGAGCGAGACCTCGACCCCACCGTCCGACGGGACGTACCCGACCAGGACAGGAGCCGTGAACGATCCTTGACCCTCCAAGTCGGGCGCCCACCCCACGCCGACACGGATCGCGAGGTCCTCTCCCAACCGCCGCTCGATGTTCATGGACCCGATGCCCCCGTTCCCCAACGCTTCGAGGTACTGGACGTAGCGGCTGGGCGGGGCCGTCGCGGTCGGCTGCGCCTGTGGCGCGGTGGCAAGGACGAGGACGAGGATCAGGCGGGCCATCATGCGTTGGGTCGGTACGCCAAGCTGACCCCACGCGTAGCGCGGCGCGTGATGCAGGAGCACTACCCGACCTCGAGGTTGCGCCACGCGACCGACACGACCAGGTCGCCCTCGAGGACGGTCGCAACGCGCCACGTTCCGGACGTCGCAGACTCGACCAGCGCGAGAGGGCCGTCCACCTCGAGGATGCGGAGCGACTGCGCGCCCGCCCGGAAGCCGGTTCGCTGTCCCTTGAGCACGGACTCCTTGATGGACCACAGCCGCGTCTGGACCTCGTCGGTGGGTCCGCCCTCGTCCTCGAGGACGGCGTACTCGTCCGGTCGGAGCAGGCGGCGCCACAAGTCGGGACGCCGTGGGGTGACCCGCTCGAGGTCGATGCCGACACGTTGGTTTGCAACAACAGCCGCACCAGCCGGCGGGCCTCCCCGGCTCGTGTGGGAGATGGACACCTCGAGGCCGAAGATGACGGGCGCCCCGTTACGGTCTATTTCCAAGCCGACCTCGAGGGGCGGCACACCGAGCACGTCACCGGCAAGACTCCGAGCGGCGGTCCGGCCTAACGCCGACTGTCTTCGCCGCGTGTCGCTCCGGTAGCGTCCGAGACGCTCGTCCTCGAGGGCGGTCAGCATCGTGGGGTCGCCCTCGAGGGCGATTCGGACACGGACGTCGGGGGGAAACGGCCATTGGGGGGCCTCGAGGTCGATCACGGGCGTGGGCGGCCGGTCGTGTGCAGATGGTGCGACGTAGTGCATCCGCCCTAGGTCCCCAGGCTCGCATGGTCCTAGATTACGGCTTTACGTTCTTCCACACGCATGAGCGCTCTCCCCCTTCCCACGTTGCCTCGGACGACACCCTCACCGATCCGTCGGGCCAAGGCGTCGTTCGACGAGTTCCGAGCCGAGTACCGCGAGCGGCTGGCCCACTTGTTCGGGGCACGGCACGACCTCGACGGTGACGGCTCCACGCGCGGCGTGGCACCGTTCGTCATCCAGCGCTTCCGCGACGTGGACCCGCTCTCGGTTTACGTGCCCGAGGAGTACGGCGGCCGAGGCGGCACGATCGGGCACAGCCTGACGATGCTCGAGGAGACGAGCTACCACTCGCTGCCGCTCAGCCTAATTGTCGGGATCAACGGCGGCTTGTTCTTGCAGCCCGTCGTCAAGTACGGGTCCGAGGAGGCCAAGAAGCGCGTGCTGACGTCGTACATCCGCGACCGCAAGCTGGCCGGGCTCATGATTACCGAGCCCAGTTTCGGGTCGGAGGCGTTCTCGATGGAGACGGCCTGGACGGCGACCGACAAGGACACGGTCAAGATCAAGGGGACGAAGCACTGGGCCGGCCTGACCGGCTGGGCCGACTATTGGCTCCTGACCGCCCGCCCGCGCACGGCTGACGGCGGCCTGCGCCGCGACGTCGACTTCTTCATCGCCGACGCCAACGCGCCGGGCCAGCACGTCACCGTCGAGGAGTTGTACCCGAACCTGGGGTTAAAGATGATCCCTTACGGCCGCAACGCCGTCGACGTCGAGGTCCCGTCGTCCTCGAGGCTGGAGCCCCACTCGACCGGCGTCAAGATGATGCTGGACCTGTTGCACCGCAGCCGGCTCCAGATCCCCGGCATGGGCATGGGCTACCTCCGGCGCGTCTTCGACGACGCCCTCGATCACGCCCGGCACCGCATCGTGGGTGGCAAGGCGCTCGTGGACTACGACCAGGTAAAGGCTCGGCTGGCTCGGCTTCAGTCGTTCGTGACCGGGACCGCTGCGATGTGCATGGAGACCGCCGGGACCGCTGGCGTCGACCGGGACCTGTTCAGTGAGGGGCTCAAGGCCAACGCGTTCAAGACCGTCGTGACCGACTGGATGCAGGAGGCCGCCGATTCGTTTTTGCAGCTTGCGGGCGGGAACGGCTACAGAGAGGACCACCGCGCCGGTCAGGCCTACGTCGACAGCCGCCCGTACCAGATCTTCGAGGGCTCCAACGACATCCTGTACCAGCAGGTGACCGAGTCCGTCGTCAAGGCGATGCGGCGCATCAAGTCGGTCGACCTGGGCGCCTACCTCCGCAGCGAGCCTCTCACGGCCCGTGCCGCCGAGACCTTCGGGGACGCCCTGTCCTTCGACATCGACTGGAAGATGCCCCAGCGCAAGCTGGTCGACTTGGGCCGCGCCATCAGCCGCATCGTCACGATGGAGATGACGATCGAGATGGGCGAGCGCGGGTTCTCGTCGGAGCTGGTCAGCAACATGCTCGAGGAGACGCGGGCCGAGGTCCGCGGCATCTTGGAGACGTACCGGAGCTCTGGCTTGACGGGCCTCATCGAGGACGCGGCGCCGCCGGCCTGGCTCGCCCGCGTCCAGACGTCGTGATCGGCCGCCCCGAGCCGAGCGAGTCGCAGCCGTACTTCCAGAGCTACATCGACCAGGTGGCCGGAGACGACCTCGAGGCCGCCCTAGAGCGTCCCGGCCTGTCAGACCTGATCCGCGGACTGGCGACGGGCTTGACAGACCACCGCTACGAGCCTGGAAAGTGGACGCTGGGACAGTCGATCCAGCACGTGATCGACACCGAGCGGATCTTCGCCGTCCGCGCCCTGCGGATCGCGCGGGGCGACGAGACGCCGCTGCCGGGGTACGACCAGGACGCGTTCGCGGAGTCGACCTCGAGTCGGGCGCTGTCGGAGTTGGCCGACGAGCTCGACCGTGTCCGGGCGTCGACGCTGGACCTGTTCCGCTCGTTCTCGGCCGACGACCTCCGGCGCGTCGGGACGTCGAGCGATGGCCCACTCAGCACGCGCGCAGCAGGATGGATCATCGCGGGCCACGAGCGGCACCACATCGCCGGGACGGATCGCTACCTCGAGCGCGTCGCGTAGCCGTCCTCGAGGACGTCGCGCCTCAGCAAGATCGGCCGTCTCCTGACTCGTCCTCGAGGACGGAACCCCGTCCGCGGCCCCAGGGGTTGGGGCCTATGCGATACACGTCCCGCGTCTCGGTCCCCGTCCCCGCCGCCGAGCTGTTCCGGTGGCACGAGCGCCCCGGCGCGTTCCAGCGGCTCACGCCGCCCTGGCAGCCCGTCTCCCTCAAGCAGCACCAAGGGATTCGAGACGGCGACCGCGCCATCATCCGGCTCGGCGCCGACCTCGTCGGCCTCGACTGGGTAGCGGAGCACCGGAACTACCAAGACGGCTGCCTCGAGGGCGACGGCCCGTGCGGCTTCGAGGACGTCCAGATCTCCGGCCCGTTCGGGTCGTGGCACCACCGCCACCGGATGCTGCCGGCGCCCGTCGGCTCCGTCCTCGAGGACGACATCACGTACACGCTCCCGCTCGATCCCGTCTCCCGCATCGGCGCGCCGATCGCGAAGGGCCAGCTCGAGCGACTGTTCGCGTACCGGCACCGGATCACGGGCGAAGACCTGCGGCGCCACCACGACGCGAGCGCCGCGCCAATGACGGTCGCCGTCACCGGCGCCTCGGGAACGATTGGGAGCGCACTGTCGGCCTTCCTGACTGGAGGAGGCCACACGGTCGTTCGCCTGGTCCGACATCGGGACGACGCGACCTCGAGGGGTCCACAGGACGGAGCGGTGTACTGGAACGTCCACGACGGCGAGATCGACCTCGCCGCCCTCGAGGCCGCGGCGCCTGACGTCGTGATCCACCTGGCCGGCGAGCCGGTCACGTCGCTCGACGGATCGGCCGAGGCGCGGCGCAGGATCTGGGAGAGTCGCACCAAGGGGACCCAGCTCCTGAGCCGAGCCCTGGCCTCGATGTCGCGACCGCCCCGAGCCTTGGTGTGCGCCTCCGCGAGCGGCTACTACGGGGACCGAGGCTCCGCTGAGCTCGTCGAGGACGACGCGCCCGGCGACGACTTCTTGGCTCGTGTGACCGTTGCCTGGGAGGCGTCGACCGCCGAGGCGGAGGCGGCTGGCATCCGCGTCGCCCACGCCCGGATCGGGCTGGTCACGACGCCGGCAGGCGGCCTCCTCAAGACGCTCGCGCCGATCACGGCCTTGGGGCTCGGGGGATGGACCGGCGACGGCGATGCGTGGTGGCCTTGGATCGCCCTCGACGACGTGGTGTACGTGCTGCACTGGCTCGCCCTCGAGGACGCCCGCGGCTCTTACAACCTCGCTGCCCCGAGCAGCGCGACGATGAAGACCGTCGTCAAGACCCTGGCCTCGGTCCAGAACCGGCCGGCGGTCGTGCGCGTCCCTGAGATGTTGGTGCGGACGCTCGGCGGAGAACTCGCCCGCTCGCTCGCCCTCAAAAGCACCCGCATGGTCCCCGACCGGCTCGTCCGCGAGGGCTTCCGGTTCTCCTACCCCGACCTCCGCACCGCGCTCGCCCACGTCACCGGGCACCTCGACGCCCACACGTTGTCATGACTCGCTCCCTCCTCCTAGCGGCTGCGCTGCTACCCAGCCTCGCGCTTGCCCAAGTCGCTGACCTTAGCGACCCCGCGCTCGCCTCGACCTCGACCCAGTTCCAGAACGACCTCGAGGGCGTGACCGCCGTGCTCGCGACCGTCGCCCTGATCCACGGCGAGTCCGGCGACTACCCACGCACGACGTTTGGCCTATTGGGAAGCCGCCATGCGGTCCAGACCGGATTGCGATCCTGGCATCTGTCCGAGATGTCCGTCACTCCGACCTCGAGCGGCGTGACCGTCCGCTACGTCCCGCTCCCGACCGAGCCGTACGTCCGACGCGACCGCATCGTCGAGATGGTGATCGAGCTCGAGGACGGGTTGTATTCGACCGACTACGAGATCACGAGGCGCGAGGACCCGGATGACGGCGGCGACCGGATCGTCTATGACCAGACGGGCCGCTACCTCGTGACGCGAGGCTACGGCACCGCATGTGCCGACCTCGAGGTCGTCCGCGCACAACTCGCCGACGGAAGCTTCCGCGCCGAGCCCGGCACGCTCGGTCCCGAACCGTTGACCGTACGCGTCCACCCGGTCGGCGAGGCCGAGCCCATCTTCTACCGCGAGGCGCAGTGAGCCGCGTCGTCGTCGTTGGGGCCGGCCTGTCCGGTCTGGCCTGCGCCCGGATCCTCGCTGCGCGCGGCGTGGAGCCGATCGTCCTCGAGGCCGACACCTCCGTCGGCGGTCGCGTCCAGACGCACAGGCAGGACGGGTTTCAGATCGACCGTGGGTTTCAGGTTCTGCTCACCGCCTACCCCGAGGCCCAGGCCGTCTTGGACTACGAAGCCCTGGGCCTAGGCCACTTCGCGCCCGGCGCTTGGGTCCGCCACGGCGGCAGCTTCCAGAAGATCGGAGACCCGTTCCGCCGGCCGCTCCAAGCGTTTCCCACTCTCCTGGCCGACGTCGGTACCCCGGCCGACAAGCTGCGCGTGCTCCGCCTCCGTCACTCGGTCTTGTCGGCCTCGACGGGCGAGTTGTGGGCACGTCCCGAGACGACGACGGAGCAGGCGCTCCGCGAGCGGTACGGGTTCTCGGACCGGATGGTCGACCGGTTTTTCCGTCCGTTCCTGGGCGGCGTTTTGCTGGACCCGATGCTCAGCGCGTCGAGCCGGTCGTTCGAGGTCTACTTCCAGCGCTTCTCCCAGGGCTCAGCGGCGCTCCCGGCTGCCGGCGTCCAGGCGATGCCCGAGCAGATCGCAGCGGCGCTCCCCGACGGCAGCGTCCGGCTCGGCGCCCGCGTCCAGTCCGTCTCTCGTCACGAGGTCGCCCTCGAGGACGGAGATCCCGTCTCGTGCGACGCCGTCGTGGTCGCGACCGACGCCCGGTCCGCCGGCTCGCTCCTCGACCTCGAGGTCCCGGCGTGGAAGAGCACGACGCAGCTCGCCTGGTCGGCGCCGACCGCTCCGATGTCCGAGCCCGTCCTGGTCCTCGATGGCGAGGCGTCGGGTCCGGTCAACAACGCCCAGGTCGTGAGCAACGTCCAGCCCGCGTACGCGCCGAGCGGCCAGGCACTCGTCACGGCGAGCGTTCTCGGCGACCACGGCCAACGGCCCGACCTCGAGGACGCGGCACGCGCCCAGCTTCGAGGCTGGTTCGGAGAGGCCGTCGACGGCTGGACGCTGCTCCGCATCGACCACGTCCGCGACGCGCTCCCCGACCTGCCCTCGCTCGAGCCGCCGGAGCGCTCCCCTCGCCTCGAGGGCGGCCTCTACGTGACGGGCGACTGGAGACGGAACGCGTCCATCAACGGCGCGCTCGTCGCAGGGCGTCACGCGGCCGAGGCCGTCCTGGCAGACGTGGGCGCATGAGCGGTGTCCTGCTCACGAACCTGGCCGCGACGCTCCTGATGACGGGCGTGATCTGGATCGTCCAGGTCGTGCACTACCCTCTTTTCGCGGGCGTCGGCGTGGAAGGGTGGACGGCCTACGAAGCGAGTCACCAAAGCCGGATCACGCTCGTCGTCGGGCCACTGATGCTGATCGAGCTGGCGACGGCCGTCTGGCTGATCGCGGACCGACCGGACGCCGTCCCGGCCTGGATGGTGCTGGTCGGGGCCGGTTTGGTCGGTGTGATCTGGGCGTCGACCGCGTTTCTCCAGGTGCCGCTCCACAACGCCCTCGGCGGCTCGTTCGACGCGGAGGCCCACGGCAAGCTGGTCTCGACGAACTGGGTCCGAACACTCGCCTGGACGGTGCGGAGCGGGCTCGTGCTCTGGATGGCGGCCCTCGCCGCACGCTAGCTCGTCCTCGAGGACGGTGCCCGTCACGGTGTGAGCGCCTCGAGGTCGGACACAGAAGCGCCCCGCCAGCCGAGGCCGATGGGGCGCCGTGATCCGTCCGACAGGTCCGTGCCTATCGTCGATTCGCTCAGGCCGCGGGGATGCGGATCTGCTGGCCCGGGTAGATCTTGTCGGGGTCGCCGATGACCTCGCGGTTGGCCTCGAAGATCTTGTTGTACTGGCTGGCGTCGCCGTACTTGGCTTTGGCGATCTTCGAGAGCGTGTCGCCGCTCTGGATCGTGTAGTAGCTGGACGCCTTGGCCGGGGCAGCGGTCGTGGCTCCTGCGGTAGTTGCGCCGGAGACGGTGATCCCGTCGTCGTTAACGTTGGACACGCCCTTGACGTTGCCGGCGATGAGGGTCGCCTTCTCCTTAGCGGCCTGGCTCTTGGCCTGGCCTTGGAGCGTCACCTTGCCGTTGTCGTAGCGGACGCCGAGGTTGGAGATGTTGCTGCCAAGCGCACGCTCGACCTCTTCTTTGATCTTTTCAGCAGCGTTCTCTTCCTTGCCGCCGAAGAGGTCTTTGCCTGTGTCTTTTAGAAAATCGAGGAGTCCCATGGGAGTTGAAGGGGGGATGGGTAAAGGGGGAGCTGCCACGCATAGGGAATGCCCCGAGTTCCACTCGGAACGGCGTGGCGAGACTGATACCAGCGGTCCATCACCGTGGGATCTCGGCACGCAATCGACACATCCGCGAGCTCCAAACAAGCATTGGCTCGGTTCGGCTCGGCCTGGGGAACGACGGGACTCGGCACAACACCCTTCCCCTCCCGCCATGCGCACGCTCTTCTTCGCCAGCCTGCTGGTCCTCTTCGCTCCCCTCACCGGCTGTGACTCCACAGGCATCGACGCGGGCGAGCCGTGCTTCAACTGCGGAGCGAACGGCGGCGACGGCAGCGGTCACCCAGACGGAAACGGTGGCGACCCGGGCGACGACGGCTCGAACGACGGCGGATCGGACGGCGACGGCGGCTCCGACGGTGACAACAATGGCGGAGGCGATGACGGCTCCAACGGTGACGGCGACACCAGCGGCGACCTTCGCTTTGTCGAGCTCGACCCGACCGCCACGTACCTCCGCATCTCTCCCAACAACGCCGAGGACAGTGTCCGCCGGGCCCGTGCCTTTCTCCTTTCGGACCTCGGTATTCAGCCCGGCAAACCCACCTGCCTGCGGGCCGTCGGAGACTTCTTCTACGTCGACGGCATCCGAGCGAGCGAGCGAGGGTACGAGCTGGTCACGGCCGTCTTCAGCCGCACCGATGAACTCGGCGACCGCAACGAGCGGCACCGCGTCCCCGGCGCCATCGACGCCGGCAACGACGTCTACACGGCCGACGCCTTCCTGGACGGATTGGTGACCGACATCGAGGAGGACTTCGCGGTCACGGACGGCTGTGTGACGGTGCCCGACGACGCGCGCTACATCTTCTTCTCCGCCACGGACGACGTCTTCAACGACAACGTCGACGTGCGTGAGAACGGCCAGCCGTTCGGCGTCGAGATCGAGAAATAGGCTCCTTGTGGTAGGGGATCCTCCGCCCGCTCCGGCTTGGTACCGGGGCGGGCGGTTTTCGTTGGGGCGATCTTTCGGCATGACCCTCTCCCCCGTCCACGTCTCGCTTTCTGGAGGACGCAGCTACGACGTCCGTTTCGACGTCCTCGAGGCCGCGCCGCGTCACCTCGCCGACGTCGGCCTCGAGGCCGGGCGCGCCCTGGTCATCAGCGACGAGACGGTGGCGGCCTTGCACCTCGGGCGGCTCCGCGCCGCCCTCGAGGACGCGGGGTGGACCCTCGAGGTGGCGACGGTGCCTCCAGGAGAAGGGTCGAAGTCGGTCGAGACGTGGTCGGGCCTGCTCGACTGGGCGCTGGGACTCGGGATCGATCGGGGAACGCCGGTGCTGGCCTTGGGCGGGGGCGTGGTGGGCGACCT
The DNA here is from genome assembly GCF_049648075.1 of Rubrivirga sp. Classification (GTDB taxonomy): domain Bacteria; phylum Bacteroidota; class Rhodothermia; order Rhodothermales; family Rubricoccaceae; genus Rubrivirga. The sequence continues at coordinate 18,217 of NZ_JBARYR010000126.1, forward strand.
CGGCGGTTTCGCGTCGGCGTCCCTCCTGCGCGGCCTCCCGCTCGTCCACCTTCCGACGACCACGATCTCCCAGGTTGATAGCGCGATCGGCGGGAAGACGGGGATCAATCACGCGACGGGCAAGAACCTGATCGGCGCGTTCCACCAGCCGCGCCTGGTGCTCGCAGACCCGACGGTCCTCGAGACCCTCCCGCCACGGGATTACCGCAGTGGCTTGGCAGAAGCCGTCAAGCACGCTCTAATCTCGGACGCTGGTTTCGCGCGCCGCCTCGAGGACGAGTGGGAAGGCGTGGTATCGCTTGACCTCGAGATCGCGTCCCCGCTGATCCGAGACGCGGCAGCGGTCAAGGCCGAGGTGGTGTCCGACGACGAGTTCGAGGCCGGCCGCCGCGCGCTCCTCAACTTCGGGCACACCTTCGGCCACGCCTTGGAGCGGGTTGCGGGCTATGGCGCGCTTACGCACGGCGAGGCCGTGGCGATCGGGATGCGCGCGGCGGTGCACCTGTCTGAGTCACTGCGTATCGGGCGAGTCGCACCATCACTCGGCGCCTTCGAAGACGCAGATTCGCTCGTCCAGCGACTCGCTCCGCCCGCGCCCGCCCTCGAGGTCGACGCGCTCATGGAGGCGATGGGGACGGACAAGAAGCGGACGGCGTCCGGTCTTCGGTTCGTCGTCCTCGAGGACGTCGGAGCCGCGAGGTTGGCGGGCGACGTGCCGGAGACGTTCGTCCGCGCGGCGTGGGACTTCGCGCTGAGCGGGTAGCTCGGGTGGCGACCTCGAGGACGAACGCGACCACCCCCTGTCCCCCTCCTCCTCACGCAGGGAGGGGAGACTCGATCTAGGGGCTCCGAGGCTGGGTGCGAGGAGGAACGATTCCGCGCCCTCGAGGCCGCGCCCGGCCATCCCCCATTCCCCATTCCCAAACTCTTGGATTGGCCGGTGGCGGGGACCGTCGGTATTCTTGCGCTCCCACTCGGCGTGGTAGCTCAGCTGGTAAGAGCGCAGGATTCATAACCCTGAGGTCGAGAGTTCAAGTCTCTCTCACGCCACACAAAGCGCGCGCCCGGTCCTCCGC
>NZ_JBARYR010000127.1:0-4208 GCF_049648075.1 Rubrivirga sp.
CCGTCCTGGTCGAACGGGATGTCGGGCGCGCAGACGAACGTCCAGGCGTAGCGCTCGCGGCACCGGTCGGCGTAGGTCTGGACCTCGGCGGGGCACTCGCCGAAGAAGAAAAACGCGTACTGCTGCGTCGTGATCGCGTTCGTGTCGACGAACACGAACCGCTTGGCCCGCTCGACGGCCGCGTCCTCGAGGGCGACGTGCTCGCGGCAGATGGTGACGTACTCGGAGAGCGGCAGGTCGCCGCCGGCCTCGACCCACAGCGTCCGCCCGACCTCCTCGACGGTCGGTTCTCCCGTCGCGGCGCCGAGCGCATCGACGAGTGTGCTTTTTCCGGTCGACTCGGCGCCCAAGAAGACGACGCGCTGGACGAAGTGGGCGCGGACGACGGGATCGAGGTCGGTCATGTGGCGGGAAAGGTCGGCTCGGATCTGGGTGCCGGAGATCGGGACGTGGCGCCGGTCGGGATCGACGGAGACGTGGACGGCCTCGAGGACGCGGGCGAGCGCGTCGCCGTAGGCCTCGCTCGTAAAGACGGCGTCGACCGGGTGGGGAAGATGGGCGGCCGTGAACGCTTGCTGCACGGCGTCGGGCGCGTCATCCGGTGGGTAGATCTCGGCAGTGAGGGCGACGACCTCGAGGTCGGGGTAAAGCGTGCGGAGCCAGCCGGCGCGGACCTCCGTGGGCATCCCGGGGACGTCGGGGTTGGCCCACGTCATGACCGTCACGTGGTCGCACGCGGCGCGGGCGGTCTCGATCACGAGCTGGTGGCCGCGGTGCAGCGGCGCGAACGTCCCGACGACGAGTCCTCTAGCGAACCGCATCGACCGGGGCGACGCCCTGCGCCGCAAAGATCCGTCGCCACTCTCCGATTCCCAGGACGCACAGCACCAGCAGGACGGCGTAGACGGCAGACGTGAGGTAGAGCTCTTTCATCGCGTAGACGACGACCGCGACGACATCGACGGTGATCCAGATCGCCCAATGGTCCAGCTTGCGCCTCATCATCAGCAATTGGGCGATCACGCTGCCGCCCAGGATGTACGAGTCGGCGTAGGGGAGCGCGGCGTCGGTGAACTGGCCGAACAGCGTCCCGAAGAACAGCGCCGCGCCGACGACGGCCGCGCCTGCGACCATGCGCTGCGACGACGACAGCGTCGTGACCGGCAGCTCCGTCCCGCCCGTTCCGCCGCGCTGCCACTGCCACCACCCGACGACGCACGTCCCGAAGAAGAACACCTGGAGCACGACGTCGGCGTAGAGCTTGGCGCCGAAGAACAGGACGCCGTACAGCGACACGCCGATCATCCCGGTCCACCACGTGTGGACGCTGTTGCGGCGGGCGGCGTAGACGGAGGCCAGCGTGAACGCGTTGCCGGCGACTTCGAGCAGCGTCATGGCATCAAGCTAGCCGTTGGCTCCGCCGGCCTATCCGTCCTCGAGGACGCGTGGTTGGCTAACCCTCGTCGTGCAGGTCGTCGGTCAGACTCTCGAGCGGCGGGTCGTGCGACTCTTGGAAAAGGGAGAACGCGACGCCGTCCTCGACGAGAGCGAGCGGGTCTTGCTCTTCGACGACGGACTGGTAGGTCTCGTAGCAGTCGAGCGCGGCGCGTCCGGCCTCGAGGTCGGCGTCGGAGTACGTGAAGATGACGTCGGTCTCGTCCGGGGCGATCCCGTGGAAGCCGTCGGGCGCGTCGGGGAGGACGGACTCCTGGAGCGCGAAGAACGCCAAGCGGCGCGGGCTCCGGCCGGCCATCTCGTCGCACGCCGCCCGGTACGCGCGCTTGACGACCGCGTGCGTGACCAGGTGATCCGGATGGACGCTGTTTCCGTGGACCGCGTAGGTCACCACGACGTCCGGCACGACGGCCTCGATCTTGCGTTCGATCACGTTCTCCAGGTCGCGCGGGTCGAGGTCGTCCAGCCCGCCGTCGGGATAGTCGAGGACGGTGACGTCGGCGCCGAGCGCTTGGGCGGCGCGCTCGGTCTCCTTGGCCCGGATCTCGCCCATCTCCTCGACGCTCTTGCCCAAGTCGTGTCGCACCTTCGTCGCCCCGCCCTTGGTCAGCGTCAGGATCGAGACCTCGTGTCCCTCGCGGACCTGCTTCGCGATCGCGGGGCCGGGGCCGAACGACTCGTCGTCGGGGTGGGGGAAGATGTAGAGGAGCGTCATCGAGGTCGCGCGGAAGGACTCTGGTAACGGCCCACCTGCCGCAGCGGCTCCCCGCCCTCGAGGCCGAACAGGTAGCGACCTCGAGGACGGCTACTGCGCGGTCGCCGGTTCGTCGGCGTCGGTCACGACCTCGTGGAAGACCGTCTCGCCGGTCCGCACCATCCGCCGGACGTAAGGATGGCAGAGCTGGCACTTTCGGCCGAACAGCGCGTGCCGCTGTAGCTCCGGCACCGTCGCGGCGCCGGTCTCAGCGGCGACGTCCGCCAGGTCGGTGAACGTCGTCGCGAAGCAGAAACAGCGGTCGATGGTCATCGGACGACCGTGAGCGGGATCGAGGCCGTTTCGCCCTCGAGGACGACGCGAGCGAGGTATGTCCCGGGAGACACGCCATCGAGATCGAGGTCTACGCGGCCCATGCCGGCAGCGACGGCGACCTCGAGGTCGCGGACGACACGGCCGGTCACGTCTAGAACGCTGATGCGGACCACGCTCTGCTGCTCGAGGACGACCTCGAGGGCGATCCGGCCGCGCGTCGGGTTGGCGCCGGCCAAGCGGACTGTGACGCCGGCCTCGAGGGCGGTCTCGTTGGCGACCAAGAACGACGACTCCAGCGTCACAATATCGGCAGGGTAAATGCCGGCCTGGATTGTCATGAGGAGCGCGCCCGTCGTGGCGTCGTGGACCGTGGCGGTACCAGTAGCGCTAAACGGGGCGTCGGGGTCCGGACGGCCCAAAACGACGCGGTCGTTGCGGCCCTGTTCAACACCGATGGCGGAGATCGGCCGGGTGTCTGCATCAGGAATCACGACGCGGCGCGTAATCTCGAGCCCGGTCGGACCCGCGTCGAGGACGGCGAATCCCGACGCCGTGATGACGTAGAGGGGGCCTGCAGGGATTGGCCTCCGTGCGAGAGCTTCGAGGCTGTACGCGAACGCTTGGCCCACGTCGAACGGGTCGCCGATGTCTTCTCCGAACGCGACCCGGTCGGTGACCGTGTCCGTCTGGGGATCGACCAAGACAGCCTCATCCGTATCGGAGCAGAACGCGACTACCCCTCCTCCAGGGCCTTGGGCGACGGACCGGGCGTAGCAGTCGATGTCGACGTAACCGATCAACTCGGCGCGATTCAGCGACAGGACCGCAAGCGAGTCCGCCCCCCCAAAGTCGGGTCCGCCTGAGCCGAGGGCGACGTACATCCGCTTGTTGTCAAACCCGAGTCCCCCAACGGGCACCAGCCCCTCCGGTTGCCCCTCGACGAAGATGGGGTCGCCGGTCGTCCCGCTTCCTAAGTCGACTGGGAGTATGAACGACGGGGTGCCATCGTAGACCTGGTTTGAGACGTACACCCCCGAGTTGGCGTCTGCGAGGTAGCGCGGGCTGCTAAACGGACCCGTGATCTGGCCCGTTCGCTCGAGCGTGGTCGCGTCCACGATGTCGATCCGGCCAGCCGTGTTCGAGAGTAGGTAGAGGCTGTTGCCGAGCAGCGTGGCGCTCTGAAGGATCGAGCCAAGCTGTCCCTCGAATAGCTCAGCGGGGTCGCCGTCGAGGCCGCCCGGCAACGCGGTCACGGAGCCGTTTCCGTCGGAGAAGTTGCCTTGGTTGACGACGAAGACGCTGGACTGAGCCCACGCGGGAGCGGCGAGCAAAAGAAGGGCGAGGATCGAAAGGCGCATCTTTAGAGAAAGGCGAGGGACAGCCGGACGCGGAGGTGCCGCGGCGGCATGGGGTACTGGCGGACGATCGCGTACCGAGCGTCCAGAAGGTTTTCGAGGCGGAGAGAAAGCGTGGCGGTAACGCCCTCGAGGGCGACCGAGCCGGAGACGCCAGCCTCGAGGACGGTCACGGGTGGCATCGCCGCCGAGCCGTCGGAGGCCGTCGCGCGGCGGCCCGTGTGCTCCAGGCCGCCGTCGAACCGCAGGCCCCCGACCTCGAGGGCGAGATCGGCGCGGACCAAGCGGTCGGGGACGTAGAGCAGCGGCTACGACGCGGACCTTGCGGTCGGCGATCGGCGTGTCCTTAGCGGCGCCGATCGAGGGCG
>NZ_JBARYR010000128.1:0-8449 GCF_049648075.1 Rubrivirga sp.
CGAACGAGCCGCCCTCGATGCGCTCGGCCATGACTGACACGATCCTCCGACCAGACTTTGCGAGCAATGTCCTCGAGGCCGGGTTTACGACTCGGTCGTTCGCGCCCGAAGGGACGAGTCTGGACGAGACGCGGACGCATCTCGTCCTCGAGGTCGGGATGCCGTTGGCGTCGGTGGGGCAGGTTCACCGGGCGGACGTGGCGACAGTCCGCGAGCCGGGACACGTGGACGCACACGACGGCTTGGTGACGGATCAGCGCGGGCTCTTGCTCACCGTGATCGCGGCCGACTGCGGCGTGGTCTTGCTCTCCGACCTCGAGGCCGGCGTCGTTGGGGCGTGCCACAGTGGATGGCGCGGGACCGTCGCGGGGATCGTTGGGGAGACCATCCGGGCAATGGAAGCGCTGGGCTCGTCGTCCTCGAGGACGCGGGCGTACGTCGCGCCGTGCATCTCGCTTGAGGCGTTCGAGGTCGGGGAGGAAGTGGCCGAGCAGTTCGACGACGCGGTCGTGGAGCGACGCGCCGAGTGGCCGCGTCCGCACGTCGATCTGAAGGCCGTCCTCGAGGGACAGCTTCGCCAAGTGGGTGTCTCCGACATCGAGGTCGCGGCGGGATGCCCGGTCTTAGAGACCGACCGGTTCTACTCGTACCGCGCCGAAGGTGGCACTGCCGGGCGGATGGTCGGGTTCATCGGGATGCGGTAGCGGCACAGGGGCGAGCGTGGAGCCCACGTATCTTCACGCTAATAGAAACAAAATGCGGGGTGGTCACGCCTCGCTGGTACATGCCCGATGATTCAATTGCCGGTGGCTCTGCCGTAGAGCCGTCCCCCTTCCGTTGGACGTTGCGGCCCGTCGAGGACGAGCTGCTGGTCGATTCGCTCGCGTCCGAGCTCAACGAACTCCCCCACGCGCTCGCCCGGTCGCTCGCGCTTCGTGGCGTCACGTCGTTCGACGACGCCCACACGTTTTTTCGACCTACGTTGGGCCGGCTCCACGATCCGTTTCGGATGCGCGACATGGACCGCGCCGTCGACCGCGTCGCCAAGGCGATCCGCGACAACGACCGCGTCATGGTCTACGGCGACTACGACGTCGACGGGACGACCTCGACAGCGATGCTGCTGACGTTCCTGTGGAGCCAGGGCGTCGAGGCGAGCTTCTTTATCCCGAACCGCTTCGAGCACGGCTACGGCCTGAGCCCGGCCGGCATCGATCATGCCGTTGAGCGCGGAGCGACGCTGCTGATCTCGATCGACTGCGGCATCACGGCCGTCGACGCGGTCGCGTACGCGAACGCCCAGGGCGTCGAGGTCGTGATCTGCGACCACCACACGCCCGGCCCGACGTTGCCCGAGGCCGTCGCCATCCTGGACCCGAAGCGCGAGGACTGCGACTACCCGTTCGGCGGGCTGAGCGGCTGCGGCGTCGGGTTCAAGCTGATTCAGGGCGTCCTCGAGGCGCTTGGGCTGCCGGCCGAAGAGGCATGGCCGTACCTCGATCTGGTCGCCGTCTCGACGGCGTGCGACATCGTCCCGATGGTGGGCGAGAACCGCGTCCTGATGCGCGCTGGACTCAAGCAGTTGTGCGACGCACCCCGTGTCGGGATCGTGGCCCTAGCCGAGAAGTCCGGCGTCGACCTGGGCTCGTGCACGTCCTCGAGGATGGTGTTCCAGATCGGCCCCCGGATCAACGCCGCCGGCCGGATCGCCGACGCTGGGATCGCCGCCGAACTGCTCGCCTCGACCGACCTCGAGGACGCGCGCCGGTTGGTCGATGAGATCGAGGAGCTCAACCTGCGCCGACGCGAGTTCGACCGGCAGACGCGGGACGAGGCGTTCGTCATCGCCGAGAAGCTGATGGAGGACGACCCGATGGCGTTGGTCGTCTACAAGCCCGGCTGGCACCCCGGCGTGATCGGGATCACGGCGAGCCGCGTGGCCGAGCGCTTCCATCGTCCGACGGTCTTGCTCACCTCGAACGGCGCGACGGGATCGGCCAAGGGATCGGCGCGGAGCGTCAAAGGGATCTCGATCTACGACGCGCTCTCGCACTGCTCGGACCTGTTGTCTCGGTTCGGCGGCCACGCGTTCGCCGCTGGCCTGGCGCTTCCCATCGACAAGGTCGAGGCCCTTCGCGAGCGCCTGCCCGACGCCGTCGCACTCTCCATCGAGGACGACGAGGACATGGTGCCCGAAATCGAGCTCGACGCCGAGCTCCATCTGGGCGAGGTCTCGCCGCGGTTCTGGAGCGTGCTCAAGCAGTTCGGCCCGCACGGACCCGACAACCAGCGGCCGGTCTTTCACGGACGCAAGCTCAAGGTCGTCGGCCAGCCCTCACGCGTTGGCGCTCAAAAGCAGCACCTCCGAATGCGCGTCGCCCAGATCGACGGCGGTCCGGTGTACTCGCTGATCGGGTTCGGACTCGCGGAGCGCTACGACACCGCACTCGCGAGCGTCCGTCGAGGGCGCCCCCTCGAGGTCGCGTTCCAGGTGGACGAGAACCACTGGAACGGCCGCACGACGTTGCAGCTCAAGGCGCAGGACATCCGGCTCGCGGAGGCGTAGGGGCCGTCGGCCGTCCTCGAAGCCATCGGGGGGCACGTATCGGTGTACAGGGGGATCCCCCTGTCTCGTGTAGGACGATCGTCCAATGAGGGCTTGGATCGGAATCGCAACGGCCGAGACCCGTTTGGAGAGCACACCACTCCCCCCTGTATGTCTACGCCTCTCAGCGAGGGCTCGCCGGTCCGGTCGGGCCGCCGAGCGTTTTTCAAACGCGCCAGCCTCGGGCTCGGCGCCGTCGCAGCCGCCACCGCCCTCCAGTCCTGCGACTCCGACGACCCCGTCGATGTGGGCGCCGACGTCACGCTCGACTTCTCGAACGACTTCGGCGTCCTCAACTATGCGTACGCCCTGGAGCAACTCGAGGCCGCGTTCTACGACGCCGTCATTTCGGACGGCGGCTTCGGCGGCGCGTTCAGCACGGGCGAGCGGGCCATCCTCGACGACCTCGCGGCCCACGAGGCCATCCACCGCGACTTCTTGCGCGCCGCCATCGTGATGGCCGGCGGCGAAAGCGCCGTGATCGGTGGACTGACCCCTGACTTCGGCACGGTCGACTTCGGCTCGAGGACGTCCGTTCTCCAGACGTCGCTCGCCCTCGAGGACACCGGCGTCGGCGCGTACAACGGGGCCGGCCGCTACATCGCGGACGAGGGCTACCTGCTGCTCGCCGGCAAGATCGTGTCCGTCGAGGCCCGCCACGCGTCGGTCATCGCCGGGCTCCTCCAGGACAACGCCATCGCCGGCGATGGGACGATCACGACCGACACGGCGCTCGACCTGGCGCTCACGCCGGACCAAGTCGTCGGGCCGAACGGCCGCGCGACCCCGTTCATCACCGACATGATCACCGTCGTCAACGTGCCATCGAGCTAGAGACCGACCTCCACCGTCTCGCTCCGCACACTCTACAGATTTCAATGACAGACCTTCTTCAGCAGTTCAGCGACGCCTCGCTGGGCGCCTTCTCTCGCCGCGACGCGCTCCGACAAACCGGACGGCTCGGCCTGGGCGCGGCCGTCGCCGCGATCCCGTTCTTGACCGCCAAAGACGCCCGCGCACAGTCGACCGACGGCGACTTCGGCATCTTGAACTACGCGCTCACCCTCGAGTACCTCGAGCGCTCCTTCTACCGCCAAGCCGTCGACACGGGCGACATTCCCGCCGATGTGCTCCCGCTGTTCACGACGCTCCGCGACGACGAGGCGGCCCACGTCACGCTCCTGCGCGGCGCGATCACCGACGCCGGCGGCGACCCCGTCGACTACACCGACAGCGACTTCGCCTTCGGCGACTTCCTGGGCTCGTTCGCCAACATCGCGACATTGGCGCAGGGCTTGGAGGACACGGGCGTCCGTGCGTACAAGGGCCAGGCGGCCTCGATCATGAACAAGGACTACCTCACAGTGGCCCTTCAGATCCACTCCGTCGAGGCCCGCCACGCGGCGGCCATCCGCCGTCTCGATGCGAGCCCGGCCGCCCAGGGCTGGATTCCTGGCGACCAGGACAACGCGCCCGGCCCGATCGCCCCGGTGTACGGCGCCGGCAGCGGCTTCCCGTCCGAGGACAACGTGACCCAGGGCGGGGTTGACCTGACGTCGGCGCTCTCGGGCTATACGCGCGACCAGATCACGGAGGCCTTCGACGAGGGCCTGGACATGGACGCGGTGCTCGGCATCGCGGGCCAGTTCATTTCCGGCGATGAGGGCGACGGCGACGACTAGTCCGCGCCCGCTGCCAGACCGGCCCGGCCGTCCTCGAGGGCGGCCGGGCTTTTTTTGTTCGTCCTCGAGGTCGGCTCGTAAGGACGGAAGCGACCTCGAGGCCGCCCGTAGGAACACGACGTGTCACGCTCGCCCGCCGGCCTCGAGTCGAGCGTGCGACGCGCCGGCCTCGAGACCGCTCCACACCACTCGGGGGCGCTTCGAGGCCGAGCACCCGTGCGTCGACCTCGAGGTCAAGCCTTCGACAGCTCGCTCTCGGACTTGAGCACGCGGTCGCCGTCCTCCTGCTCGATCAGGTAGGCCGGGTTGTCGCTGTCGGCGTTGCGCGTGACCTCGTTGCCCTTGATGGTCCGCGTGACCTCGTCGGTAAACGACTCTTGGACGGTGCCCGTCCCGGTCCCGTCGCCCCAGTTCCACTCGACCTTGTCTCCCTTGTTGTACGCCGGCATGATCCGTCTCGGTTGGTGAGACGTCGAGACCGCGGCCGGGCGCCAGTGTTCGTCCTCGAGGCCGGATCAGGCATGGCCCGACCTCGAGGACGGAAGCGCGCTAGTCGGCCGCCGAGCGCTCCGCCGCGAGCCGGACCGCCGCCGCGGCGTTGACGACGCCGCCCGTCCGAGACAGCGTGCCGAACCCGACCGAGACGTTGTCGCCAGGCCGCGCGATGATGTCGTCCGTGTAGCGCGTCGAGGAGTCGAGCAGGATCTGGCGGACCTCCTCGGCCTCGAGGTCGGGGAAGTAGGCCATGACGAGGGCCGCGACGCCCGCGACGACCGGCGCCGCGAACGACGTTCCATTCGCGATCTGCGTCCCGCTGCCCGGCTTCAGCGACTGCACCGCGGCGCCCGGCGCGAACAGGTCGACGCCGTCCTGACCGAAGTTCGAGAACGACGCTGCTAGCGCCTTCGGATCAGACCCGCTCGCGCCGACCTCGAGCCAGCCGCCGGTCTCGGTCCCGTCGAGAAGCCGCCGCGTCGGGAAGTTGTCGGCTGTGTCCAGGTCTTCGGCTGAGTTGCCGGCCGCATGGACCAGCAAAACGCCGTTTGCCACGGCGTAGGCGACCGCCTCGTCGACGGCTGCCTTCTGAGGCGAGTAGCTCTTGCCGAAGCTCATGTTGATGATGTCGGCCCCGTTGTCGACCGCGTAGCGGATCGCGTTGGCGACGTCCTTGTCCCGCTCGTCGCCACCCGGTACGGCGCGCAACGCCATGATCTGAGCCGGTGCGATCCCGTCGATGCCGATGTCGTTGCCGCGAACGGCCGCCACCAATCCTGCGACGCCCGTCCCGTGGTTCGGGTCGGGGCCGGCCACGTCGGCGTTCCCGTACAGGCGCTCGGCCGTGTTCGCGTAGTCGTCGCCGACCAGGTCGCGGGCGTCGTAGTCCGGATTGAGCCCGTGCGCCAGTCGGCTATCGATGCTGGACAAGTAGTCCTCGAGGTCGCGCAGCGAGGCGCCTTGCTGAGCCAGGAAGACGAGCGGGCCGGGATCGTCGGCAGAGTCCAGGTCTTCGAGGTCGTAATCGTCGCCGTAGCGGGCGCGGAGGCGGGCGTCGGCAGCCCGGGCGGCCTCGAGGATGGGGCCGAGCTGGACCTGCTGGTCCTCGAGCGGCCCACGCTCGGCTTGGAGGGCCCCCTCGAGGGCGGGGCAGTCGCCGTAGGTCGCGTCTGGCGTGTCGAGACGGCACAGGCGGACCAAGCGGGCCAGCTCGTACGTGTCGTGCTCGACGTTGCGGCCGTCGGCACCGCCGAGGAAGCTCCAGCCGTGAACGTCGTCGGCGTAGCCGTTGCCGTCGTTGTCGAGGCCGTCGCCCTCGATCTCGTCGTCGTTGACCCACAGGATCGGCGCCATGTCCGGGTGCTCCGTGTCGACGCCGGAGTCGATGATGGCGACGACGACCGTGCGCGGCTCGCGGTCGGGGAGCGCGTCGTAGGCGGCCTCCAGGCTGATGCCGGGCACGCCGTCCGTGTCGCGGTCGAGGAGGTGCCAGTTGACGGGGGCGTCTTGGGCGAACGCAGCCGGCGCGAGGAGGGCGGCGGCGAGGAGGAGTCGGAGGATCATCGGTCGAGGACGAGTACAGTCAGACGCCACGCGGCGCCGGCCTCTCAACGCGTCCTGATTGTCGTTGGTGCCGCCGGTCCGTCCTCGAGGTCGGTTTCGCAGCGTCCTCGACGAGCCGTCTTCTCTAACGGCGGGTCAGCGTGACCCGCTCCACCGCGAGCGTCACCGAGTCCCCACCGTCGCTGACCGTGGCGGAGAACGGGGACGTCTCGCCTTCGCTCTCGGCCACGAGCGTGAGGGTCGGATGGTCGTACGTCGCCGTTCCCGTCACGACCTCGATCTCGCCCGGCCCGCCGTCGAATGCGATGTCGTACGTGAGCGAGAACGAGGCCGTCCCGCCGTTCTCGATCGGTGAGAGAACGAGCGTGTAATCGATTTGGGCTGACCCCTCCACCGTGGAAGCGACGTAGGTCCCACCGACGGAATGGTCCTCGGTGGAGTCACAGGCGGGGAGGACGACGAGCGCGGCGAGCAGGAGCACGGCCGTGCAGAGAGAGCTCGAGACCATGGGAGGCGCAGGGACAGAGAGCACGCCTAACGAGGGCTACTCCCGTCTGGTACTCGCCCTCGAGGTTCCGGGGCCGCCCTCGAGGTCGCGAGCGGCGTCGGCCCTCTCCCATCTCTCCGTTCCCGCTCGTCCTCGAGGACGGCGGGCACTCCGCGCGCGGTCGTATCGTTGACGCCTCTCACTCGCCCCGCTCGCCCCCGCTCGTCGCTACGCCATTTCCCCCTCCCGGTATGCCACGCATCCTCTGGGCCGACGACGAGATCGACCTGCTCAAGCCACACGTCCTCTTCCTCGAAGCCAAGGGCTACGACGTCGAGACGGTCGCCAACGGGTCTGACGCCGTGGACCGCGCCCGCGACGAGCGCTTCGACGTCGTGTTTCTGGACGAGCAGATGCCCGGGCTCGGCGGCCTCGATGCGCTCCAGCAGATCAAGGGCGACCGGCCCGAGACGCCCGTCGTGATGATCACGAAGAGCGAGGAGGAGCATATCATGGAAGACGCGATCGGGCGGCAGATCGCGGACTACCTGATCAAGCCCGTCAACCCGAAGCAGATCCTGCTCTCGGTCAAGAAGATCCTGGACGGCGCCCAGATCCGCGGCGACACCGTCCAGCGCGACTACCTCCAGGGCTTCGGCGAGCTCTCGGCCCGGATCGGCGGCGACTTGGACGTGACCGACTGGCTCGAGGTCTACGAGCGGTTGGTTCGGTACGACCTCGACCTCGAGGGCGCTGACGAGGGCGTCCGCCAGATCCTGGACGACCAGTACCGCCAGGCCAACGACCGCTTCGCGGACTTCGTCGAGGACCACTACCCGCGCTGGATCGAGGACACCAAGGCCGGCGAGAAGCCGCGCCGCGACCGACTCGCGCTGAGCCACGAGATCCTGCCGCGCTGGGTCTTCCCGCACCTCGGAGACGTCGGCAAGAAGCCTGAGAAGCCCGTCGTGTTCATGTTGATCGACTGCATGCGCTACGATCAGTGGCTCTTGTTCGAGCGGTCGCTGCACGGGCTCTACGATGTCGAGCGCGACTGGCACTTCGGCCTGCTCCCCACGGCGACGCCGTTCAGCCGCAACGCCATCTTCGCAGGGATGCTGCCCATCGACCTGGCCAAGCGGCACCAGAACTACACCGTCGACGAGCACCACGACGAGTCGTCGCTGAACGCGCACGAGGCCGAGTACCTCGACGACCTGATGAACCGCAAGCACCGCGGCGACATCCGGGTCCGCTACGACAAGCTGGTCTCGCAGAACGACGGCGTCCAGTTCGCTGACCGCGTGTCGGACTACCTCCAGCACGACCTGTCGGCCATCGTCGTCAACTTCGTCGACATCCTGGCGCACTCGAGGTCGGACACCAAGATCCTGAAGGAAATCGCACCCGACGTGCCGGCCTACCGCGGGCTATCGACGACGTGGTTCGAGCACTCGTGGCTGAAGTCCGCCCTCGAGGAACTGGCCCGTCACGACTGCACGGTCGTCATCACGACCGACCACGGCGCCGTCCGCGCGTTGTCGCCGACGAAGGTGATCGGCGACCGCGAGGCGAGCACGTCGCTCCGCTACAAGCACGGCCGCAACCTCAAGGTGG